>CAYHCQ010000186.1:0-5272 GCA_964355115.1 uncultured Prolixibacteraceae bacterium
CCCCCTCCGGTAAGTCCGAGTTCAGTAGTCGCTGTCCCAGCTGTTCCGTAAGTGCCAACCTGGTTTGAGGAGATGATCGCCGAAGACCCGTTGTAAGTAACATTGCTCACCGTGATCCCGGCTCCGATAAGGTAGTTCTGCACAAGCTGCTGCGGCGTAAGGTTCATGGCAGAGCCTTGCACGACTGTGAGCTGCGCCTGAAGGAGTATCGGAAACAAAGCTGAAACCGCTGCCAGAGCCAATTTTATAAAGGAAATCCTTTGCCTTATCATGGTGTAAATCTGTCTGTTGAAGGTGCAAAGGTAATGAAATTTTGGGTACATGGTACAGGCGGACGGGCGGACATTCGGACGGGCGGTGATTGTGACTATATCAGGGCGTCGTATAGGATTTCTATCGGGTGAAACGCCTGTCTGCCGGTGCCATCTTTTATCTGGTGCCGGCAGGATGTGCCGGGTGCGGCGATGATCATCTCAGGCGTGGCCCTTCTCACCTCGGGAAAAAGTACAAGTTCGCCAACCTTCATGGATACCTCGTAGTGTTCTTTTTCATAACCGAAGGAACCTGCCATTCCGCAGCATCCCGATTTTATCTCCTCAACCTTGTAGTTTACCGGAAGGGAGAGCATCTTTTTAGTGTTGTCAACAGAAGCAAGGGCCTTCTGGTGACAATGTCCGTGGAGCTTGATTGTCCTGCATTCAAGGGTGAATTTACTGTTGAGGCCGGGGGCAGATTCCATCAGGCCGACAATGTATTCATCGAACATCAGCGCATTCGCTGCTAGTACCTTGCTGGCCTCTTTGAGCGGAGCGTCAACGAGTTCCGGATATTCGTCACGGAAAGTAAGAATGGCGGAGGGTTCGATGCCGATCAGGGGGCTTTCTGATGTAACGATATCCTTCAGACTCGTAACATTGGCGTTGGCGAGTTGCTTTGCTTTCCTTACCAGCCCTTTGGAGAGAAATGTCCGCCCGCTCTCCTTGTGGTCGGGGAGAATTACCCTGCATCCCAAAGAATTGAGCAGCAGGATGGCTTTGATGCCGGTCTCCACATCATTGTAATTGGTGAATTCATCGGCGAAGAGGTATACGGTGCGGGTAAAATCCTGGCGCGATGAGTTGTTCCGTGCAGCCCAGGCGCGCAGGGTAGAAGCGCCGAGAAGGGGGATGCTGCGTTCAGGTGCAAACCCCAGCATTCGTTTGGAGATTCCTGACAGAATACTGTTTTTCTGAAAAAAATTATATATTCCGGGAGCGATACTCCCAAGTCTGTTAATAGTGGTGATGTAAGCAATAAGCCTCGATCGCAGGGGAATTCCGTTTGCATCGTAATAATGTTGCAGAAATTCTGCTTTCAACTTTGCAATGTCCACATTCGACGGACATTCCGATTTGCAGGCTTTGCAGGAGAGGCAGAGATCCATCACCTCGTAAATCTCTTTATGGTCGAACGGATTGACCTTTGAAGAGTTTGTGAGAAACTCGCGAAGTATATTGGCCCTTGCCCGGGTGGTGGTGTTCTCATCCTTCACAGCCATGTACGACGGACACATCCACTTTCCGGTGGCCACATTGTTCCGGCAGTCTCCCGAACCGTTGCATTGTTCGGCTGCCCTGAGGATGCCATGGCTCGACGAAAAATCAAAGACAGTTTCCACCTCTTTCACCTGGTTTCCCGGTGTGAAACGCAGACTGGTATTCATCTTCGGTGTATCAACAATCTTGTTCGGATTGAAGATGCCTTTCGGATCCCAGCACCTCTTGATCTCCTTCAGCAGGGCATAATTCTTTTCGCCAAGCATGTATGGGATGAACTCCCCGCGAAGCCTTCCGTCGCCATGTTCACCGGAAAGTGATCCGTTGTACTTCTTGACGAGTTTCGCAGTTCCCAGTGCTACCATGTGAAAAAGCTCTACATCTTTCGGGTCGCGCAGGTTCAACACCGGGCGCAGGTGCAATTCCCCGGAACCGATGTGTGCATAGTAAACGCAATCGAGCCCCAGGGTGGCGAGCATTTTATCGAAATCGGCAATGTATTCGGGCATAACGGCAGGGTTCACTGCAGTGTCCTCAGTAACCGGAACCGGTTTGCGGTCGCCGGGGTAGTTCGACAGAACTCCGAGCCCTGCTTTCCGGAGATCCCACACCCTCTTTACCTGGGGCGGATAAACGACAGGAAAATTGTACCCGAGTCCTGCCTCGCGCATCTCTGCCTCCATCCGCCTGGCAAGGTCTGCGATCTCCTCCCTCGTTTCCCGGGCAAATTCAACGATCAGTATGGCACCCGGATCACCTTCAATGAAGAAGCGGTTCTGGCGCTGTGTAATGTTGTTCCTGGTGCAATCCATGATGGCCTTGTCCATCAGTTCAACGGAACCAGGACTGTACTTCAGGGCAATAAGGTTGGCCTGAAGTGACTCCCCAATCGTATGACAATGCACGCAAACCAGGGCCTTTTCCCTGGGCGGTAATGGAACCAGGTTGAGTTTTATCTCCGTCATAAACATCAGGGTGCCTTCGGAACCGGCGACGAGCTTGCAAAAATTAAATGGTGAAGCGGTGTCGTGGTGATGTTGTGACGTGGTGACGTGGTGATTTGGTGAAAATGGTTCGGTTTCAAGGAGGAGGTCGATGGCGTAACCGGTATTGCGCCGGTGGATGGCCGGATCGGGAAACTCTTTCCGGATCTCCTGTTGATTCCCGGGATCGCTCAGCATTTCGCGTATCTGCCGGTAAATTTTGTTTTCAAGCGAACTTCAGTTGCATTTTGATTCAAATTCGCCGACCTGTAAATCCTTAAATTCAACCTCAGATCCATCACTCAGAAACCCTTTCACCGAAATTACATGGTCGCGGGTGCTTCCGTATAGAATGGAATGCGCCCCGCAGGAGTTATTGCCCACCATTCCGCCGATCATGCAGCGGCTGGAGGTGCTTGTCTCGGGACCGAAGAATAATCCGTACGGTTCAACAACCTTATTCAGCTCATCCAGAATTACACCGGGCTCCACACGAACCCAATGCTCTTCTTTGTTTATCTCAAGGATCCGGGTCATGTGACGGGATACATCCACTACCAATCCGGAGCCTACTACCTGACCGGCCAGGGATGTTCCGGCAGTACGGGGGATAAGCGGAATGTTCTCCGAATCGGCAAAGAGGATCAGCGTCCGGATATCGTCCGGGCTTTTTGGCCGTGCCACGCCAATCGGCACCTCTCTGTAGGCGGAGGCATCGGTTGCATAAAGAAGCCGCTGGGTGGAATCGGTAAAGATCTCACCTGAAAACGATCCTTTCAGCTTTTCGAGAGCAGCATGAGCCCGGGCTGTATCCATTATTTCATATTTTGCATAAGGTCAAAAAAACGTGGACTTTTTCTGTAACTTTCAAATTCACGCTGTTGCATTAGCCGGCCTTTATCGGAAAACCCTTTGGAAATGGCAGTGTTAAGTTCGTCGAAACAGGCAGTAGAATCATTTGCCCACGATCTGAGCACTGCACTGAGATAATTTGGCTCGGGATTCGACGGATCAGCCATTGCATATATTGTAACAATCCTGTTTGCCATCTCATGCTCGTTCTGCTTCATGGCAGCCGTTGCATTCGAATAACAGAGGAGGCTAAGATAAGCCTTTAGCCTGGCAACCATCAGAGTGTCTTCCGGATCCGTATATTTTGCTGTCCTTTGACTGAAATTCCTGAGCTTGTTTTTCCACCAGTCAAGATCATTCGAGAACAACGCTACTATCATCTCCTGCTGCTCCTCCTTCTCTTTTGTAATGATGCGCTCATAGGCCTCAAGTTGCTTTTTGTACCTGGCCGATCCTTCGGTTGCAGCCAGCTCTTGCCTGTATTGATCGATGGGGACCAACCCGTTAAGAAAACTGATTGCTTCCCGCAACAGATATGCCTCACGAAGATAGTTTTCCGGACTGCGCGCCCGTTTAAGCCGCACTGTTACTGAGTCCCGGAACAGTTTTATCATCGCGCCCTCTTTCGGGACACGGCCGTCTTTCATTGCATTGAACTGGTGCCAAAGAATTCCATCTTCCATCATTCCTGATGGAGGCCAGGCATGGGTGCCCGGATAGGTCGCAATAAAATGGCGCAGCCCCATCTGATTAAATGCTTCGTCAAGCTGCACCATTTCAGTCATGTTGAAATCGGCAGTTCCGGCAATGCCAAAATAATCGAAAGAATAGGAGGGGGGCTGCTCTCCCGACGGGAGTCCGCCACCGCAGCCGATCACACCCCGCACATCCTTGCGGAACATGGCGGCCCGGCTCGCAACCCTCGAACCGCCGGAAAATCCTGCAGCGTAAATTCTTCCCGTATCCACCGGGTAATTGCGGACCTCACTGAATATGGCCGCCATTATCCGGTTTGTCTCATCAACCGGAAGTCCGTTTTTCGAATTGTTGGATCCGAAAAGGATATACCCGTACTTTTCTGCTATGCCGCTGTATCTGGTCACGGCAAGCAAACCATCACCATGCGGGTCGAACATGACAATCACCGGCCAGGTTTTATCTCCGGGGAATCCTTTTGGCAGATATAAGGCGTATGAGTAATCGGGGGTGCCTTTGAGAGTGGTGTTCTCATGAACCTTTCCTGATTCCGGATAGGCTCCGGCATTGTTTTTACCACCGGCGCCCTGGTTGCAGGATGACAGGTTCAGAATGAGGATGGGGATGATGAAAAGGGTATGGAGCTTCTTCACTTTTTATAGAAGTTGGTGGATTCAAAAATTTTATCTGCCGATTTTGCAATAAACCCGCTGTAAAGTTTTCCGTCGGAGTCGGGATAGCGGCGGGCGAACTCGTAATAACAGCCGGGAATCTCAAACTCTCCCTCTGTGAAGAGAAAACGAACCATGCCGGCTTTGATGCTCGACTGTTCAAGTAACTCCTCCGGAGTACCCTGGGTCTCTCCGCCCCCGTCGTTGAGCAGAAAGCCGTTGCTTTTCAGAAATTCATTCACTTTCTGGATGGAATCAAATTTTTTCAGATGATTTACACTTACTGTAAAGTGGTTGGCACGAAACCCGTTAACGTAAAGCCAGGCACCGTACTCACTCTCCTTTCGTAGCGCTTCATACACCTCCATTGAGGGGATCCCGGAAACGTTACCTGCATAAATAAGCTCGCGGGAGTTGATCACTGCAGCCGGGATATTCTCCACCCACTCTTCCGCGGTTTTTTGAAGGAAAGGGCTGAACTGGTCAACGAGTAGTTCACTGATAAACACCCTGGGTGCAGTGGCATCTTCAGCAT
>CAYHCQ010000187.1:0-5217 GCA_964355115.1 uncultured Prolixibacteraceae bacterium
CCCGGCAGGATGATCGCCCACCTCAACATGGGCTATGTGAACCTGAAGGACATCAACTTTCTTATCCTCGACGAAGCCGACCGGATGCTCGACATGGGATTTCACGACGATATCCTGAAGATCATCTCCTTCGTTCCGGCAAACCGGCAAACACTCTGTTTTTCAGCCACTATGCCGCCCATGATGCGCGACCTGGCAAGAAAGATCCTCAGGGAGCCCTTCGAAATCAGCATCGCCCTGTCAAAACCTGCGGAGAATATCCTCCAGATGGCCTATGTGGTGTATGAAGCCCAGAAGATCCCCCTCGTGGAATACCTTGTAAAAGCACAGGTGATGCGCAGCATCCTGGTCTTCTGCTCGACCAAGAGCAAAACAAAGCAGGTTGCGGCGGCATTAAAAAAACTTGGGCTCGGGGCAGAAGAGATCCATTCTGACCTCGAACAGCCTGAACGTGAGCGGGTTTTAAACCGGTTCAGGAGTAAAAATCTGACAATCCTGGTGGCCACCGACATCCTTTCACGTGGCATCGATATCGAGGACATTGACCTGGTTATAAACTTCGATGTGCCCCACGACGGAGAAGACTACATTCACCGGATCGGCCGTACCGCAAGGGCTGCAGCCAAGGGAGCCGCCATCACCCTCATCAGCGAAACCGAGCAGCGTAAATTCCAGTCCATCGAAACCCTGCTTGGAAAAACCGTTTATAAAGGTGTTGTCCCGGTGCAACTCGGCACGGGTCCCGAATATAACCCCATGAAGTTCAGGGGAGATGGAAATAAAAGAAATTTTCGCAGAAAATAGTGCTTCTTTTTAAAAAATTTATTATTTTCGGCCCGGATATGATAATTTGTCATACCTTTGCAAATATTTTAATCACATTATTTTTTAATTATTATGAAAAACGGTAAAGTAAAATTCTTTAATGAGTCAAAAGGATTTGGATTTATTATGGACTCCGAAACTGGCAAAGAATATTTCGTTCATGCCTCAGGTTTAATTGATCGTATCCGCGAAAACGACGAAGTAACATTCGATCTCACGGAAGGTAAAAAAGGATTAAACGCGGTAAATGTTAAACTTGTATAGGCTTAACCCGGAACAACTTTAATCTGAACCCCGCTCTCTTGCGGGGTTTTTTTATGCCCGGAAGTGCTGGTGAAGGAGAATCATTTCAGTGCCAGCGGAAGAATTTCATCCCAATGGCAAAGAAGATGGCTCCGGTGAATGAGAGAATGAGAATCGGAACCATTACCCCGGCAAGCCCTGCACCTTCGATCACGATGCTGCGGATGCCATCGGCGAACATGGTAAGCGGGAACTTCTGAATGACAGGGATACTCCATTCAGGGAAATTATGGTAGCTGAAGAAAATTCCCGACAACACCATCATCGGCATGCTGATGGCATTGATTAGCCCGTTGCCGATCTCGGTCTTGGCGGTATTGCATGAGAGGAGGATGGCGATGCCCGAGAAGGCAATGTTTCCGGCAACAAACAGGGTTAACAGGGCTGGAATGCTCCCCTGGATGGAGATACCGAAAACGAGGAAGGCTACGAGGAAGAGCAATCCCGCCTCCACAAAATTCATAAGGGTACGCACCAGGATCAACGCCATCAGGAAGTTCGACCTTTTCATCGGAGTAGCTACCATCCGCCTCAACAGTTTCTTCGAACGCCTTTCTATAATATTGTAACTCACACCCCACATCGACGACATCATCACTCCCATGGCAATCAGTCCCGGCACCAGGAAGTCGATGTAGCGTGTGCCTGACACCGTCAGCGGTTCGATGTCATTGCCGGAGGCTATGATCACCGGGCCCTGGTTTCCGAGCAGCTTTGAAAGCTTCAGGTAGCTAAGCTGAGCATCGGGATTCATAGGGTCGAAATGGTATTGCACCTTTCCGTCCTTTTCATCCAGAACCATGCTCAGGTTGCCACGTTTGAGAAAAACCATCGCCTCCTGCCATGTCATGTTCCGGAAGATAAAGGTGGTGGTTCCGAGTTTTTCATCGGGGATGACCAGTTTCCGCGACAGTTTCCCATCCCCTGTAACTTCGAGTGGCGCTTTGTTTTCCCTCAGAAAGGCTTCGATCTGAGAGGCGCTGTCGGTCTCATGAACAAGGTGGTTTCTCCCGATAACAGCGAGGCTTGTTATTACCTCCTTCTTGTTCGTAAATGCAACACCCAGTCCAAGCGACATAAGAATCGGAAACACGATGCCCCAGAAAAGTACCCCCGGTTCACGGATCAGCTCCTTGATGTTGGCCGTGATCAGATGGTATAACTGGTGATTTGAAATGTTTCTCATTCTTCAGTCAGGTGTCGGCCGGTTAAGGAAGTAAAAAGGTCGTCGAGGGTAATTTTCCGGTGTTCGGCCGGCACGGGAGGCAGGCCGATCTCAACATCACCGAGCAGCTGGTCAAGCGTTCCCTCCTTCAGTACCTTTCCCTGGTCCATGATTACGATGTAGTCGCACAGCTGCTCGGCCTCCTCCATATAGTGAGTTGTGAGGATCAGTGAGGTTTGCAACTGCTCTTTGAGCTTGTTCAGGATCGTCCATATTTCGCGCCGGGCATTCGGGTCGAGACCCGTGGTGGGTTCGTCGAGCAGCAGGATCCTGGGTTTATTCAGGATCGAGATACCCAGTGCTAGCCGCTGACGTTGTCCGCCCGAGAGGTTGACGACAAAGGCTTTGCGTTTTTCCCCAAGTCCGACGAGGTCGAGCACCTCCTCACAACGCCCGGCGCCTATGTTAAAAAAACTTGCAAAGAGCCGAAGCGTCTCCCACAGTGTGAGCTTATCAATGAAGTGTGTCTCCTGCAGCGACAGCCCGATTATCTTCCGGAGATACACCTCATCCTCCTTCCAGTTCTTGCCCATGATCCTGATCGAACCGCTGTCGGGAACCTGGATTCCCTCTATCATCTCAACAAGAGTAGTCTTCCCCGCACCATTCGGCCCCAGGATGGCGACAAACTGGCCCGGCTCGATGCGCAGGCTGATGCCCTTTACGGCCTGAACCGATTTAAAGGACTTGTGAACGCCATGAACTTCGATTGCAGGAACTGATTCGGTCATGAGATCAAAGGTAGAACAAAATCAGAAGCCGGAGAGGCGTTTAACCGAGTGGATTCCCTTGACCTTAAGGAGACGTTTCATAACATCGTCGAGGTGGGCTTTCCCGGTGACCTGGATCCCTAGTTCGACGCCGGCGCCTTCGCCGGAAAAATTTTGCAGTTTTATCGAGCGCAGAACCACCTTCAGGTCGCTGGCCAGGTAGTTTGTGAGCCGGTCGACGATCTCGCCTCCGAAGGTACCGGTAAGACTCAGGTTAGCAGTGAAGCTTCCGGCAGACTCGATCTCCTTCCACCGGGCTTCAAGGATGCGGTAAGGGTAACGGGTAATGAGCTGGTGAGCGTTGCTGCAGTTGGTTTTATGGATCCTGATTCCCTGGGTTACACCGACAAAGGCAAAAATCTTATCCCCCGGGATTGGGTTGCAGCAGCGTGCAAACTGGTAGTGAATCGAGTCGAGTTTTTTATCGATGATGAGGTAATCCTGCTTCCCCCTGATCACCTCCGAGATGTGCCCGGGCAGGTCCTCCTCCCTGGCCGGGACAGAAGGTGCTGCGGCAGGTTCCGGTTCAGCAAATGCCTTCTTGATCTTCAGCGGATCGAGTTTTCCCTCACCAAAACGCTGGTAGAGCTCCAGAAAATTTTCGCATTCAAAATAGCTGAGGAGTTTGTTGACGGCTGCATCGTTAAACTCGTATCCCAGCTGGATCACCTTATTCTTGATCAGCTCCTTTCCCGCATCCGACTCTTTATAGTTCTCCATCTTCAGGGCATGCTTGATGCGTGCCTGCGTGCGCGGACTCTTCACAATCTCCAGCCAGTCGTGATTGGGTTTCTGGATTTTGGAGGTAAGGATTTTCACCGTATCTCCATTCTGCAGTGTATATTTGAGTGGAACAATCTTTCCGTTCACAATAGCGCCGGTGCAGGTCGACCCGACATCGGTATGTATTTCAAATGCAAAATCGAGTACACTATAGCCTGACTTTAGCCTTTTCAGATCGCCCTTTGGAGTAAAGATGAAGATCTCATCGGAATAGAGTGCGCTTTTTTCCTTGCTCACGGGCTTTGCCGGTGAAGAGGCCACCGGTTTTTCAAGCATCTCACGGATGGAGGCATAAAGATCGGGCTTTGCTTCCCGCTTCTCTCCGGTTTTATACTTCCAGTGTGCAGCCGGTCCCTTTTCCGCAATCTCATCCATCCGCTGGCTGCGTATCTGAACTTCAACCCATTTACCCTCCGGACCGATCACAGTGGCATGCAGTGATTCGTAACCTGTTGATTTGGGAAATGTGATCCAGTCGCGGAGCCGGCGCGGGTTCGGGGTATATATATCGGTAACGAGAGAATAAACCTTCCAGCAATCTGCCTGGTCGTTCTCTACCGGCCTGCCGATGATGATGCGGATGGCAAAGAGGTCGTAGATCCTGTCGAAGCCCACTTTCTGCATCTGCATCTTGCGGCGTATGGAGGGGATGGATTTCACCCTGCTCCGTATCTCGCACCCGAAGCCATTCTCGCTCAAACGAGTGGCGATGGGACGGATGAAATCGGCGGTATACTGGTCGCGGCCAGCCTGCGATTCGCTGAGTTTCTGGTGCAGCGCAACATAGGTTTCCGGTTCGGTGAACCTCATCACCCGGTCTTCGAGCTCAGTTTTTATCCGGTAAAGTCCGATCCGGTGGGCAATCGGGATATAGAGCAGTGTCGTCTCGCCGACAATCAGTCCCTGCTTCTCCGGCGGGTAATCTATCAGTGTGCGCATGTCGTACAGCCGTCGTGCCAGGTTGACCAGCACGACCCGGATGTCGGCAGAAATAGTGAGCAGGAGTTTGATGAAATTTTCGGCATTGGACCGGTACTGCTTGGTGTCGAGCCGGTCGATCCGCGTTAGTCCCGATATCAGTTCCTCCACCTCAGCTCCGAATTCCCTCCGTATCGTTTCAGAGGTCAATATATCCCTGTCGGCCAGCGGCTTTAGTAAAATAGCAAACAGAGGCGCTGAATCCAGATTGAGCTCGTTGGCAATAATGCAGGCAATATCAAGTGCCCTGATGGCCGGGGCCGGATCTTTGGCCGATCTGCCAGCCTCCTGCAGCATTGTGCAGGCCCGAAGAAGCAATGGCTCGTCGTTAAT
>CAYHCQ010000188.1:0-5153 GCA_964355115.1 uncultured Prolixibacteraceae bacterium
CAAGAGGTTGTTCTGGAAGGAGTCGGAGAGGGCAGAGGTCTCATCGTTCAGCACGCCGGGCAAAAGGCGCACCACGGCATCCGTAAGCACCACAGCGGCCATCTCTCCGCCTGAAAGAACATAATCACCGATGCTGATCTCACGGGTGATAAACCGTTCGCGAATTCTCTCATCGATCCCCTTGTAGTGGCCGCAAAGTAAAAGAAGGTTGCCTTTAAGCGAAAACTGGTTGGCCATAGCCTGGTCGAGCAACTCCCCGTCGGGACTCAGATAAATAATATCGTCGTAGGTTGTCCGCGATTTGAGGTCTTCTATGCACCGTACCACAGGCTCCACCATCATTACCATGCCTGCACCACCGCCGAAACAGTAATCATCGACCTTGTGGTGCTTGTCAGTAGTCCAGTCGCGGAGATTGTACAGATTGACAGTGACCAGCCCCTTCTCCTTCGCCCGCTTCAGGATTGAATAGCTGAACGGACCCTCAAACATCTCCGGAAATAACGTTATAATATCGATATTCATAAAGACTACAATAAAAGCCCTAATATACTTTTTTCACTCTTCACTCTTCACTCTTCACTCTTCACTCTTACACCTCCACCACCAACCCATCATAAGCCAGCTGAATAAAATCGGGCATTTTGCGGTTCACCTCTTCATGCAGGCCTACAAAATGGCTCAGGTGGGTCAGGTACCCCGCCTCAGGTTGCAAATCCTTCAGTAAATCCACTGCCTCTTTCACCGATAAGTGGGAGATATTCCTGGAATTTCTTAGCGCATTCAGCACAACAATCCGGGAGCCCTTCACCTTCGTCAGTTCCTCCTTCGAAATATAACTTGCATCTGTGATATAGGTGAAATCGCCGATACGGAAACCAAACACCGGAAGCTTTTCATGCAAAACCTGGATTGGCGTGAATTCGACACCACAGACCTTGAAGGGTTTCTCATCGATGGGATGAATGTTAAGCTGCGGCGCCCCGAAATAGCGTGTCTCCGAAAAGATATAGGGAAATTCGATGCGGATGGCTTCCAGTACAGGGGGCGTGCCGTAAATATCGATTTTTTTATTCAGTACATAATTGAATGCACGTACATCATCCAGTCCCGCAATATGGTCGCGGTGTTCGTGGGTAAAAATCACTGCATCGAGGTTACCCACGTGTTCGCGCAGCATCTGGATGCGAAAGTCGGGTCCGCAGTCTATCACAAAGGTATGTCCGCATGTTTCAACCATTACGGATGTGCGGAACCGTTTATCGCGAGGGTCGCTGGAAACGCAAACAGGACAGTCGCAGGTAATTACCGGAACACCGATGGAGGTCCCTGTTCCAAGGAAGGTGATTTTAATCGTGTCGGTGGTTATGGTTTGCATCAGAAAATGAGTTCATCAACCTGGTTTCTGTCAATGATCAGTTGTTTTTGCAGGTCATCTGTCGTCCGAAGGATCTTTTCCTCCCGGATACGCTTGTGAAAGAGCAGGGTCACAACCTCTCCATCTATAGTTCCGTAATTTTCCATCAGGTGAACCTCTACCAGGGTGTTGAGAGGGAAGGCTTCATTTTTGCGGATAAAACACATGGCCCTCGAGAAACTGTCCTCACCCACAACGGTAACGGCATACACTCCGTTTGGCGGGACAAGCTTACAGTCCTCCTCAACCTTTACCGTATAACAGGGAAACCCTATCTCCTCAAGCACCTGGCTGCTTTTTGTAACGGCCCCCATTATTATATACTGATGGTCGAGGTAGGCGTTGGCCTTTTGGATATTCCCGTCCGACAGCGCCTTGCGGATTTTTGTGCTGCTTACCGATTCATTTTGAATGTCCTGTTCCGGTATTTCCAACACTTCAAAACCGTAATCAGTGCCCAGTTTCTTCAATGCCTCATAATCTCCCTCGCGGTTGTGACCGAAATGGTGGTTGAACCCGATAACGATCTTTCGGGCATGCAGCTTACTGAGCAGAATGTTTTTCACAAAGTCGATGGAACTGATCTTTGCAAAGTCCAGGGTGAATTCAACAATGATGAGGTTGTCGAGCCCAGCCTTTCTGAGCAGGGCGATCTTCTCTCGCTGGGAATTGATGAGCTGGAGTTCCTTACCCACAGTATCGGGATACAGGACTTTTCGCGGATGGGGATGAAATGTTATCAGTACCGTTTCGCCGTTGCTTTCGTTGGCGAGTTTGCGGAGGTGCTGGAGAATAACCTTATGCCCGATATGAACACCATCAAACGACCCGGTAGTGACAACAGCATTCCGGATGTCACCGACATGGTCAAAATCATGAAAAATTTTCACCTTGTAAACTTTCTACTTAAAACGTTCGTCATTCTTTTTAGCGAAAAAGGCGACCTTCTCCAAAGAGGTGATCATGTCGTATTCTTCGAGGTACACGTAGGGGGGAACATTCAGCGGCTTGGGGGTAAAGTTGAGCACTCCCTTAATTCCGGCCAGTACCATGGTCTCGGCTATTTCAGGCGCCTGCTCTGAGGGCACGGCAATGATACCGATTGAGATATTGTTCTGTCTGACGATCTCCGGTATCTGGTTGATGTGATAACAGGCAACACCGTCGTAAACACGGTTGATCTTTTCGGGATTGATGTCGAATGCCGCAATAATGGCGAGTTTTGACCGCTTTCCCTTGAAATAGCTGATGATTGCTTTCCCGAGGTTGCCCAGTCCGACAACTGCAACACGCTGCCCTTTTTCTGAGTCAATGATCTTCCCGATCAGCTCGATGAGCTCCCTGATGTCATATCCTTTGCGCAGGTTGCCGGAATATCCTATAAGCATTAGGTCGCGTCGTACCTGAACCGGTGTTATGTGCAGCATCTGAGCGATCTCGTGCGAAAAAACATGGGTCTTCTCCTTCGAGAGTATCATTAATAAGGCACGGCGATATTGGCTTAACCTTTCAACGGTTTTGTGGGGTAGGTTTTTTATAAACATGGCTTGTCAATTGGAAGTCTGATAATAAATTTACTGCCCTGGTCCGGCGTACTGGTGACTTCGATTTTACCATCGTAATTGTCGATCAGTTTTTTGACAATGGAAAGTCCGAGGCCGCTGCCGGCTATATGTTTTGTTTTCTCACTTTTGATTCTCACAAAATCATCAAATATCTTCTCAATATCTGACGCACTCATGCCGATGCCGGTGTCGACCACGCTGACTTCAATACAGGGACCGTTGGGAGCCATGGTTACATCTACCGATCCCCCGTCCTTGTTGTATTTGATTGCATTTGAGATCAGGTTGTTGAATACGATTTCGATCTCCTCAGCATCCCCGTTGATGGTAACAGGACCACTGCAATTTAGGGTCAATTTTACATCTCTCTGGATCGCGTATGGCCGCATGGTGTCCATTGCCGTTCTGGCAATCTGCTGCAGGTCAATCTCTGTTATATTCCGCTTGGCCTTTCCCGATTCAACCCGGGTAAGGTCAAGAAGGTCGAGGATAAGGTGTCGCATGCCTCTAATCCGGTCCAGCGAACGGTCGATCATAACATCATAATCTTCCAGCCTGGGCCCCTGCTGCCTCTCCCTGATCATCTTCAGATAGCCTTCAATGGCGTTCAGCGGGGCCTTGAGCTCATGCGATAAAACCGAAAGGAAGGTAAACCTGATCTGTTTTCCGGTATCCTGAAGCTTGTTCGTCATCTTCTTCAGGAAGACTCGTTTAGTTATGTTTTCGATGGAGGATTTCAGTTCCTGCGGAGTGAAAGGTTTTGGAATGAAATCATAAGCGCCGTCGCTGGTTGCCTTTACAGCAAGCTCAAGGGATGCGTAAGAGGTGATCATCACAACGATGATCACCAACTGTCTTTTTTTAATATACTCAAGAACTTCTATGCCCTGAATACCCGGGAGTTTATTGTCGAGCAAAAGGATGTCGGGCTTGCTGGATTCAACAATCTCAATCCCGATCTCTCCGGTGGCTGCTTCCAACACCTCAAAATCAAAAGCCTCGTCCATGAAGGGATAATCTACCCTGAAATTTCTCAGAATACGGCTCACTCCGCTCCGGATACCGGGTTCATCATCAACAACGAGAATTTTTAGTGTCGGCATGTTTATTAATTAACATCAAAAATAAGAGATAAATCAGACCAATCAACATTACCTTTTATTTTTTAACAGTAATTTCTCGATTTCTTCTTTCAGCCGTTCCGACCGGATGCCCTTGTCGAGGAAGCAGTCGGCTTTGATCCACTTTCTGTTGTTTTCATCATTGATGTCGAAACTAATCCCGGTTTCGGCAGCTACTCCGGTGGCTATAATGATGGGAACATCGGGATACTTCTTCTTCATCTTGTAACATAAAATAAACCCACTGTCCTCATTTTCCATCATCAGGTCAAGGATGGCAAGGTCGGGCCGGCTCTTCTCGAGCAGCTCCTCTGCCTCTTTCTGTCCCTCGGCGATGATGGTTTTGAACCCGAATTTTTCGACCCTGGCCTGAAGCTGAAAAAGATAATCCGGATCATCGTCAACAATTAGTATTGTGTAATCGGAAGGTTTCATGTTGTTTTATAATTGTTATGTTTTAGTTAAGTCAGTTTGATTATCCATTCGGACCCCGCGGAATACTGATCCTGAAAGTAGTTCCGGTCGGCCCCTCCTCCGGTTCAGTATTCGAATCAACGTGGATCTTGCCCCTGTGCATCTTTACAATGCCGTAAATGAGGGCAAGACCAAGCCCGGTTCCTTTTCCTATCTCCTTCGTGGTAAAGAAGGGGGTAAAGAGCTTGTCCATGTTCTCCTTTTTAATACCAGTCCCCGTGTCGGCAACAACGAATACAATTTCCGATTCATTCCCTTCAACACCAAGGGTAAGCGTGCCACCGTCGGGCATGGCCTCAATTGCGTTTTTCTCAAGGTTGGTAAGTACCTGCATCATCTGGTCGATATCGAGTTTGGCAACCGGATCAGCAATTTCGGGATTGAATACAATGCTTATATTGTCGGGTTTTATAATAGAATTAAGGCTGTGTTGAGCGAATTTAATGACATCGGTTTCGCTCAGGGTAACCTGGTTCTTTCGGGCGAAATTCAACAGACCACTGACGATTTTCTTGCACCGCTCAGCCTGTTCCACAATTAGCATAAGGTCTTCCCGAACAGCATCTCCTTCCGGGG
>CAYHCQ010000189.1:0-5116 GCA_964355115.1 uncultured Prolixibacteraceae bacterium
CTCATCGATGGAGGCCTTTTCATAAACCGGGGCCTTTTCGGCGATGATATCCGTCACCGTGTTGGAATATTTCGAATAGAGCTCCATGTCGCCCCGCACCAGGATGGCATCGCCGCATAGCGCCCGGGCCATCTTCATCGGCATGGCCGAATGAACGCCGAACTTCCGAGCCTCATAGCTGCAGCTCGCCACCACCCCCCGGTCGGAGGTGCCGCCGATGATCACCGGCTTCCCCGCCAGGTCGGGGCGAAGCAGCCTCTCAACGGAAACGAAGAAGGTGTCGAGGTCGAGGTGAATAATACTTGCCGTGTTTTTAATCATTTTTGTGCTTACAATATAATCATTATATTTGCAATACCAAAACATCTTATCATGTTTTTCAACAGAAATATAAAATTGCTGCGGAAACGCCGCGGGCGTACGCAGGACGACGTAGCCGTGACGCTGGAGATGAAGCGGTCGACGCTCAGCGGGTATGAGAATGGCGTTGCACAGCCGGGTATGGAGGCGCTGATACGTTTCTCCAACTATTTCAGCATAGCTATCGACACCCTGATCAGGGTCGACCTGGCGTTATTACCGGAGAGCCAGATACGGCAGGTGGAGCGGGGTTACGACGTTTTTCTTAAAGGCAGCAACCTACGGGTGCTGGCCACCACAGTAGGAAAAGACAACGAGGAGAACATTGAACTGGTGTCGGAAAAGGCCAAAGCAGGTTACACCAGTGGGTTCGCAGATCCCGAATACATCAGCATCCTCCCCACCTTCCGCCTCCCGTTCCTTTCGAAGCAAAAGAAGTACCGCACATTCGAGGTGAGCGGCGATTCGATGCTGCCCATCCCCAGCGGTGCCTGGGTAACCGGAGTGTTCATCCAGGATTGGACAACCCTCCGCGACAAAGATGCCTGCATCATCCTCACGGCTGAAGAGGGGGTGGTTTTCAAGGTAGTGGAAAACAGGATAGAATCCGAAAGCAAACTGATCCTGCATTCGCTGAATCCGCTACACCCTCCGTTTGACATGGCAATAAAGGAGATCCGTGAAATATGGCAGTTCGTCCATTTTATCAGTCCGCAGATCCCCGAAAACAGGATTTCAGAAAACTACCACCTCTCCGAAACTGTGAAACAGCTGAAAAAAGATGTGGAGGCGATCCAGACACAACTGAACCTTTAAGAATAAATAAAATTCTGCACCATTAAATATCTTTCTTATTATATTTGTTAACTATTCGCTAAAATCAAAACTCCATAACATGAAAGTTGCAATCGTAGGATCCGGGTATGTCGGCTTAGTTACCGGCACCTGTTTCGCTGAAGTAGGGATCGAAGTCATTTGTGTCGACATCGACCAGAAAAAAATTGAAAACCTGAAAAACGGGATTATCCCTATTTATGAGCCGGGCCTTGAAGAGATGGTTCACCGGAACATGAAAAAGGAGAGGCTGAAATTCACAACAAGTATCGCCGAAGCCCTTGAGGATTGCGAAGTGATATTCAGCGCTGTAGGCACCCCTCCCGACGATGATGGCAGCGCCGATCTTCAGTATGTTCTCAGTGTTGCACGCGACTGCGGAAAGCATATGAAGGACTATCTGCTCATTGTAACGAAGAGTACCGTTCCTGTTGGAACTGCGCAAAAAGTAAGAAGGGCCGTTCAGGAAGAGCTCGACAAACGCGGAGTAAACCTCACTTTCGACGTCGCTTCGAACCCTGAATTTCTTAAGGAAGGTGCTGCCATCGACGATTTCCTGAAGCCAGACCGCATCGTGGTTGGCTGTGATTCGACACGGGCAGAAGAACTGATGAAGTCACTCTACAAACCCTTTACGCTCAACGGCCACCCGGTAATCTTCATGGATATCACGTCGGCTGAGATGACCAAATATGCAGCCAACTCGATGCTGGCCACCAAGATCAGCTTTATGAATGACATCGCCAACCTGTGTGAGATCGTTGGAGCTGATATTAATATGGTTCGCCGCGGCATCGGTTCCGATTCCCGCATCGGCACAAAATTCATCTATCCAGGAGTTGGTTACGGGGGGTCCTGCTTCCCTAAAGACGTTAAAGCACTGATCCATACCGGTGATGACTTCAAATACAGCCTCCGGGTGCTCAAAGCCGTTGAGGCCGTTAACGATGACCAGAAGGCTGTCCTCTTCAATAAGGTCATGAAACATTTTGCCGGCGATATCAAAGGAAAAACCATCGCATTCTGGGGATTGTCTTTTAAACCTCAAACCGACGACATGCGCGAAGCGCCATCGCTGGTTCTCGTTAAGCTTTTCCTCGAAGCCGGTGCCAAAGTCAAGGCTTACGACCCCGTGGCCATGCATGAAGCAGAAAGAGTGCTGGGCGATTCTATCGAGTATTGCCAGGACCAGTATGATGCCCTCATCGATGCCGACTGCCTGCTGCTGATCACCGAGTGGCCTGAGTTCAAATTCCCCAATTTCAATGTGGTGAAAAAACTGCTTAAAAATCCGGCCATCTTCGACGGACGTAATATTTATGAGATTGCCGAAATGCAACGCAAAGGTTTCGCCTACTATTGCATCGGTGTAGACACTACCAAATAAGGTTCATTTAAAATAAGAGAAGACCTAACAGACAACTATTGACTGTTAGGTCTTTTCGTTTCAAACACTAAAAAAAATATCATGATCCGAAAAAAAATTCTGGTTACGGGCGGTGCCGGGTTCCTGGGTTCACACCTGTGCGAGCGTTTGCTTCGCGAAGGCAATGAGGTGGTTTGCCTCGACAATTATTTTACCGGGCAAAAAGAGAATGTGGTAAAACTCCTTGAGAATCCCTATTTCGAAATAATCCGGCACGATGTCACCATGCCTTTTTTTATCGAAGTCGACGAGATCTACAATCTGGCCTGCCCTGCCTCCCCCATCCATTACCAGTACAACCCGATCAAAACGGTAAAGACTTCGGTAATGGGGGCAATCAACATGCTCGGGCTGGCAAAACGAATAAAAGCAAGGATACTCCAGGCTTCAACGAGTGAGGTTTACGGGGATCCGGAAGTTCATCCACAGGTGGAAAGTTACTGGGGCCATGTGAACCCGATCGGGCCACGGTCATGTTATGATGAGGGGAAGCGTGTCGCTGAGACCCTGTTTATGAACTACCACCAGCAGAACAATGTCCGCATCAAGATCATCCGTATTTTCAACACCTACGGCCCCAGAATGCATCCGAACGATGGCCGTGTAGTGTCGAACTTCATCGTTCAGGCGCTTCGGGGACAGGATATTACGATGTATGGAGATGGTTCGCAATCGCGCAGTTTCTGCTACGTTGACGACCTTCTTGAGGGGATGATCCGCCTGATGAATTCGAGAGAAGATTTCATTGGTCCGGTTAATATCGGAAACCCCAACGAATTTACGATGCTCGAACTGGCTGAGAAGGTCATACGTCTCACCGGATCCAAATCGAAGATCATCCATATGCCTCTTCCGGCCGATGATCCCACGCAGAGGCAGCCCAACATTACACTCGCACGCAAGGAACTTGGCTGGGAGCCTAAAATCATGCTTGAAGAGGGACTCATCCGCACCATCGACTACTTTAAATCAATCGTATAGCAGGTCTGCAAACCTCTCCTCAATGATGAAAATTTTGGTCACCGGATCTAACGGACAACTGGGCACTGAACTGCGTTTATTGTCGCAGAAAGAACCAGGTATTCAATTCATCTTCACCGATGTGGAGGAACTCGACATCACCAGCGAAATGGCTATTTCCGCCTTCTTTCAGGAGGCAATGCCAGATGCAGTGATCAACTGCGCGGCCTATACAGCGGTTGATAAAGCCGAACAGGAGCCCGAAAAAGCCACCCTTATCAATGGGGCCGCCGTTGGAATCCTTGCAAGGGTCGCCAGTGCTCACAATGCAATCATGTTTCATATCTCTTCCGACTATGTCTTCGACGGAAGGGGATACCGGCCCTATGCCGAGAATGATCAGGTAAATCCTGTTTCGGCCTATGCCATGAGCAAACTGGCCGGGGAACTTGAGATGCAGAAACACGCCCGAAGCGGTTATATCATCAGAACCTCGTGGCTGTACTCTTCATTCGGTTATAATTTCGTTAAGACAATTATGAAGTACGGGAGAGAGCGGGGGATGCTCAATGTGGTTTTCGACCAGATCGGAACACCTACCTATGCCGCCGATCTCGCGGCAGTAATCCTGACGATGCTGAAATCAGAAAAAAAGCCGGTGAAGACAGAAATTTACCATTTTTCCGACGAAGGTGTGGTCAGCTGGTACGATTTTGCCATTGCTATCGTTGAATTATCAGGCATAACTTGTAAAATCAACCCGATCGAAACAAAGGATTACCCGCTGCCTGCTGTCCGGCCGTTCTACAGCGTTTTTAACAAAGCGAAGATCAAAAAGCAGTTCGGGATTGAGATACCCTACTGGAGGGACAGTCTTAAGGAGTGTATTGAGAAATTAATAATTAATAACTAATAATTGATAATTGATAGTTGAAAAATGATTGAAGAGAGCATACTGAAGCGCGCTGTTACCTGGCTTGGTGAAAATTTTGATTCTGAAACCCGGAACAGGGTTAGAGAGCTTATGGAATCCAATCCCTCGGAACTCACTGATTCATTTTACCGCGACCTGGAGTTTGGTACAGGCGGACTACGTGGTGTTATGGGTGTCGGAACGAACCGCATGAACAAGTACACGGTAGGCATGGCGACACAAGGGTTGGCCAACTACCTTTTACTCATGTTTCCCAACCTGAAACCGGTTAAAATGGCTGTTTCTCACGATAGCCGCAACAACAGCCGGTATTTTGCTACCGTGGTATCCGAGGTACTGTCGGCAAACGGATTTATCGTGTACCTCTTTGAAGACCTCCGTCCCACGCCGGAGTTGTCGTTTGCCATCCGTCATCTTGGCTGCCAGAGCGGCGTGATGGTCACAGCATCGCATAACCCGAAGGAGTACAACGGCTATAAGGCATACTGGGACGACGGCGCCCAGATGATCGCACCGCATGATGAGAATGTGATCAGGGAGGTTCAGAAAATTGGCTCAGTAAATGATGTCAAATGGCAGGGGAATCCATCAAACATCCTAAG
>CAYHCQ010000190.1:0-5093 GCA_964355115.1 uncultured Prolixibacteraceae bacterium
AAATTGTTACATTTGAGCTTTGAATTAAAATTTTAGAAAAGAATATGGCAGATATAAAGGATTTAGAAAAAACACTTTGGGCTACGGCTGACAAGCTTCGTAGCAAACAAGTCTGAAATAAGAGACTTCGGAATGTAACAACAATTCAACTTTAAACCGAATGAAAGACCTTACAAATTCAAATATCGACCGGCAGAACATACTGAATAATCCCTATGCATTAACTCAGGTTCAGGAGTACATTGGATTGCCCGGGATGTTATTTGAAGGGGAATTTCGCTTTACATCAAAAATGGTAGCCGACTTTTTTGAAATAGATGAACGCACTGTAAAACGATATCTAGAACAAAACGAGTCAGAATTAAAACACAATGGATATATTTTAACCAAGGGTAAGCAGCTGATAAGCTTTAAATTGCAATTTGGTCATGTCATACACGCCACGAGCAAAACCACCCAGTTGGGCTTGTTTAATTTTAGGGCATTACTAAATTTATCCATGTTGCTGGTCGAAAGTGAAAAGGCCCGTCATTTAAGAAGCAAAATTCTTGATATTGTAATTCATACCATTAATGAAAAGACAGGAGGTGGAACGAAATATATTAATCGCAGAGATGAGGACTATTTAATCAATGCCATAAGGGAGCACAAATACAGAAAAGAATTTACCAATGCGCTGAACCTTTTTGTTGACCTGGGTAATTATAAATACTCGCTTTACACAGACAAAATATATCTATCTATTTTTCGCGAGAATGCCAAAGAATACAAGCAAATTCTAAAACTGTCAGATAACGAAAATGCCAGAGAAACCATGTATGCTGAGGTTTTAAAACTCATTGCATCATTTGAAGCTGGGATCGCCTTTGAAATAAAAAAGAAATCAAAAGAATTGAACCGCAAATTAGTTTCTTTTGAGGTTGACCAAATTATTAAAGAATTTACAGACCATCCTGCCCAGCTCCCTCATATTGAAGATGCCCGGCTAAAGATGGCTTCACGAGATAATTTTTTCAGAGATGCCTTTCATTTTAAACTTAAAGAATATATCACTTCTGTCAGCCCTGCCGATTTCGACAAATTCATTGGAGACCGCAGTGTTGAATTTGAAAAACAGCTGAAGGAAGCTGAAGATGTTTTCAAGCGATTAAAAGAGAGCGAATAGTGTCAATAAGCTACATCAGCGATATAAACGAGGTTGTTTCCTTGCACTTGAAAACAATTGAGGTGAGTGGCGGCGGAACTACAGGCATACTCAACCTCAATTCATTGAATGCTGCACTCGATCACATACAAAACGATGATTATTATCCAACGTTTGAAGATAAATTAGCGCATTTATTTTTCATAGCCAATAAAAGTCATTGTTTTCAGGATGGTAACAAACGAATAGCAATTACTCTTGGTAGCATTTTTCTTTTAAAGAATGGGTATATCAATGCGGCCAAGGAATTTCTATACAGAATGGAGATCATCAGCTATCACGTAGCGGCAAACAACATTGGCAAGGAACTTCTACTCGAAATAATCACATCTATTCTGAATGAAGCAGATTATTCGGAAGAATTAAAATTAAAAATTGCATATGCTATTACGCATGATTAGAATGATCTTCAGGCTGAGGAATATTGACAACTATTGGTTAAATGGGCTATTTTGCAGGTAAGAATTGAGGAGCGATAAAAAAATCACATGTAGTATAGCAAAAACAGTGCAGGCAGCAGGATCCCGACAGCAGTGAGCCACGCTCCACGGCCGATGATGCCGTTTTTTCCGCGAAGCACGAAAAGTCCGGTAATGGCAAGGATGATGAGCGCCACGGCATAGGCATCAGAAAACCAGGTGTAGAACCTTTTCAGGTTGTTGTAATGCATCAGGTTGAACTCTTTGATCACATATCGGGGAGTCTTCTGTTCAATTTGGGCCTCACCAGTAGAAAGGTCGACATAAACAGAACCGTTAGTGAGAAAAATTTGCACGTACTTGTCACCGGTGATGAAGCTCTTGTAGTGATCCCGTTCTCCCTCCTGATCGAGGATTTTATTGACATAAGCCTGATCCGCTTTTCCATCTTTCGGGAGTGAAACCTTAAACTCCTTGTATGATCTGCTGTAGTCGGGATGGCTGAAATCGCCAGATTTGAAGTGGTTCATAATAATGCCTGAGATGGCATAGATCAGGGTCATTCCAACGCACAAATAGCCGATATCGCGGTGAAGGGCATTGTTCCACCGCCGGAGGGTTTTTCGCTGCATGTGTTACTTGAGTTCGGTATACTTCCAGGCTTCGATCGAGAAGAATGACAGGTGATCCTTGCCGCTGGCTTTCAGGTCGGCGCGCAGGGAGGCGATGTTGTCAAGCTTGTCCTTGGTGTCCAGGTTCTCATGACCCTGTGCACCGGAGTGAAGTCCGGTTTCATGGCTTTCTGTGGGATTTTTCACTTCGTTCTCCCATTCATTAAGATACTTTTCATCAACCCTTTCCTCTTTCAGGGTCCCCCATACACGAATGCGGCTTCCGATAAGGGCTTCATCAAACTTTGTGATGTCGCCACCAGCAGTAACCTCAACACGTACACTGTCGGTACCGTCGACCAGGAACAGTCGTTTACCGCCATGTTTGCAGGTATGAAGCACGGTACCTTCGATGATTACCTTACGGTTCGCAAGGGAATCGGCCAGACTTGAGAAAGTCAGTACTGTTATTTTAACAGTGTCGTTTGTTGTATCACGGACTTGTTCCTTGATTCCGCTGTCACAAGAGGAGAGAATCCCCGCCATGAGGATGGCCGGCTCGAAACGTTCGTCGGGTATCGGGATGTCGTTTGGTTCCGCCTGCAAAGGTGCAGATTTTCTGGCAGATCTCAAAAGGGTTCCGGCAGTTATTTAATGAAGGTGCCCATGCGGAACTCCCTGAAAGCCACATCCAGTTCAGCTTCAGTATTCATCACAATGGGTCCCCTCCAGGCAACGGGTTCACCAAGCGGTTTTCCGGCGACCAGAAGGAACCTGACGGCTTTTTCACCAGTGACAACTTCAACAGCATCGCCATCAACCAGCTTTGCGAGCTTTCCCTCGCCGACAAATCCTCCGGAACCTTCGCCGAAACCTGCCTCCCCTTCGAAGACAAAGGCGAATACTGTATGGCCGGAATTGACCGGCACGCTGAAAGTGGTGCCGGCAGGTACCGAAACATCGAAATATACAGGATCGCTGATGATCTCTCTGACGGGCCCGGCCACTCCGTTGAATTCACCTGCAACGATTTTTATCAGAACGCCGTTTTCTGTTAACACTTCCGGTATCGCCGATGCCGGGATGTCCTGGTACCTCGGGGGCATCATCTTGTGTGATTTTGGCAGGTTCGACCAGAGCTGGAACCCATACATCCGACCGTTTACCGCCTTTGGCATCTCCTGGTGGATGATGCCGCTGCCGGCTGTCATCCACTGAACATCACCCGACCGGATTACTCCTTTGTTACCCATGCTGTCCTGGTGCTCAGCAGCTCCTTCGAGCATGTAAGTCACCGTTTCGATACCGCGGTGCGGATGCCAGGGGAAGCCGGCAATAAAGTCATTCGGATTATCTGACCCGAAGAAATCCAAAAGAAGAAAAGGGTCGAATAAACCCTCTTCATGAAACCCGAAAACCCTGCGAAGTTTAACACCGGCTCCGTCGGAGGTCGGCTGACTGGTAATTATCTTATCAATTTTGCGTATCATGGGGATGAGTTTTACTTTATTTGTCAATAGCAGTCTTATGTTCTGACCGCAGACAAAGATACAAAATCACCCTAAGGTTCAGGCTTTTGTTGTTAACCCGGTTAAAATGTGTATCTTTGCAACGGCTTTTGAGTATTCCGCATATCCGCCCAGCAATCCAAGCGTCGTTATCACCTCTTCTCAGTGTCTCGTCCCGGTTTTGTTCACGTACCCCGAATCTTGAAATCCTTCAACAAGTACTCATCATTAATATTTCAAACGTGAAAAACATTTTTGTATCAAACCTGAGTTTCAGGATCAATGACGAAGATCTGAAGCAGGCATTTACCGATTACGGTGAAGTGAACTCCGCAAGGGTTATTAAAGACAATTTTTCGGGCCGTTCCCGTGGATTTGGATTCGTTGAAATGAAGAACGACGAAGAGGCTGACAAGGCTATTGAAGAGCTGAACAATGCCGAATTCGACGGCAAGGTAATGACTGTTTCCGTGGCTCGCCCCAAGACCGACCGCAAACCTGGTGGTTTTGGTGATTCCCGTGGTGGTTCGGGCGGTGGATATGGTGGTGGCTCAGGTGGTTCCGGCGGTGGATACGGCGGCGGTTCCCGTGGTGGCTCTGGCGGCGGATATGGCGACAAATCAGCCGGCGGTTTCAAAAAGAGATTTTAATCCGTTTTTCTTATCCGATCACCCTTTGATTTCATCAGGGTAGCCTTTTTTTTCCTAATATTGTTAAGGAAAAAAAAGGGTTCCCGTGAAGTCGATTTTCCTTCTCCTCTCAATCTGCTCTTACCTTCTGCCTACGGCAATTTCACAGCCGAAGTCAGAATTCATTAAACCCGATAATATTGCCAGAACGGCTCCCGACTCGGCAGAATGGAATCCGGGCACTCTGGCATCATATTTCCAGGCAAGTCTAACCAAACAACGCGACCTCGCGCGGGCAGCATATTGCTGGACAGCCACACACATTGCCTACGATGTGGCCGGCATGTATACCACCAACGTTTCCGATAATCCTGCAGCCATAATCCTTAAGACCATGGGCGACCGAAAAGCTGTGTGCCAGGGATATGCCGAGGTTTTTCATGAACTGTGCGCACAGTGTGGCATTACCAGCTACGTAATCCATGGCTATACCCGCCAGAATGGTAATATCGGCGGCCTGCCCCACGCCTGGGTTGTTGCGGTTGTCGACAGCAACTGGTATTTCTTCGATCCCACCTGGGCTGCAGGGTATATTGAGAATGCAAAGTTTGTGAAAAGGTTCACCGGCGAGTACTTCATGGTAACACCTCAGAAGCAGATCCGTTCGCACATGCCTTACGATCCCATCTGGCAATGCCTCAATCACCCTTTTAACTCATCCG
>CAYHCQ010000191.1:0-5089 GCA_964355115.1 uncultured Prolixibacteraceae bacterium
AGGATGTGCTCGAATCGGTCGAACTGGCAGGCGACCTGCTGATATCAGAATATATGCAGAATGCAACATCCAAGGCATATGTTTATAACCTGGAGGGAAAATTCCTTCATGAGATGAGCCTTCCGGGAATAGGCACCCTGGCCGGTTTCAGCGGGAAGAAGGGTGAGAACGTTGCATTTTTCGGCTATACATCTTTCACCTTCCCGCTTACCGTATACAAATACGATGTTGCAAAGAACATTTCGGCTGTTTATACCCGGCCCGAAATAGATTTCAACCCCGATGATTATGAGGTGAAACAGATATTTTACAGCAGCAAAGACAAAACCACCATCCCGATGTTCCTCGTTTACAGGAAAGGAATTGAACTCAGCGGAAAGAATCCCACCCTTCTTTACGGATATGGAGGTTTCAATGTGAGCCTGACCCCCAGTTTCAGTCTGAGCCGGCTCATCTTCCTCGAAAACGGAGGTGTTTATGCCCTTGCCAACATCCGCGGCGGCGGAGAGTACGGTGAAGAGTGGCACAAGGCAGGTACCAAGGAGCGGAAGCAGAATGTTTTCGACGACTTCATTGCGGCAGCCGAATTCCTTATTGCCGAGAAATACACTTCGCCCGAAAAGCTTGCCATCATGGGCGGATCAAACGGAGGGTTGCTGGTAGGGGCCTGTATTACCCAACGGCCCGATCTTTTCAAGGTAGCCATCCCGCAGGTTGGGGTAATGGATATGCTCCGTTACCACAAATTTACCATCGGCTGGGCATGGGCCAGCGATTTTGGGACCAGCGACACAAAGGAAGGGTTCGATTACCTCATCAGTTACTCTCCCCTTCACAATCTGAAGGACAGCATAGCTTATCCTGCCACCCTCGCTTTTACAGCCGACCACGATGACCGGGTTGTACCGGCACATACTTTTAAATTCATGGCCACCCTGCAGTCGAAACAAACAGGTGATAACCCGGTACTTATCCGTATCGACACCAAAGCCGGGCATGGAGCGGGCAAGCCGACCACGAAGCTGATAGAAGAGACCACCGACCTCTGGTCGTTTGTTTTCTTTAACCTGGGAATGAAGTTCAGATAATATTCTCACTCTGTACCTGAATGGTGGGGGCAATCGTTGCCCCCATTTTTTTTTATTACCCGCACGCAACCCGCACCCGATTTTACCTGTCTTTTTATCAGAGGAAGATTTCTGCTCCTTCGTAAAGTTATTAACAAACCAGTTCACCTTTTTGCTTTTTTCCGATTAAGCATAAGAATCAATAACTATGATCCTGCACTATTCAGACAGCACAATCCTGCGCGGATTTCGTGAGAACAACGAGAAATGTATAAAATATGTCTGCACGAATTTTCTTCCCCCTGTGCGGGCCTATGTGGAACGCAACTCCGGAAATGCTCAGGATGTGGAGGATATTATTCAGGATACCCTGGTTGTTTTGTATCTCCAGTGTAAAAATCCTGAATTCAGGCTTACCGCCAGTTTAAAGACCTATTTCTATGCAATCGGCAGAAATTTATGGTTGCAAAGGCTGGAGCGCAAACATCAGTTGAGCTACTGTTCGGGATTTGCCGTAATGGAAGAGGCCGGAGCTTACTCAACGGCCAATTCCGAGGTGAATGAAATTGACCTTGAAAGGATGAGACTGTTCCACGAACATCTGAACAGCCTCCCCAGGGAGTGTAGGATGGTTCTCAATATGTTCTCGGAAAAGTGGAAAATGGCCGAGATTGCAGGGATGATGGGTTATAAGGATGAGGAGTGTGCCAAGTCGCGAAAATATGCATGTAAAAATATGCTTGTTAAAAGAATAAAAAATGATCCAAGGTTTAAAAATCTCATTGAATATGATTGATCCCGAAATAATCAACGAATGGATCGACAGGTATAATTCCGGTGATTTAAAGGAACCGGAACTCAGCAGATTCAGGCAGTTGCTGGATACCGATCCGGAACTCAGGGTCAGGGTAGATATTGACCGTGCGGTGAATAAGATGCTTCAGAATGATGATCTTTTTGAGTTTCTCGAAAAGGTCAGGGAGGTCAGAAACCGGCCCGAACCTAATCGCAATCCCAGGTTTTATATACTCATTGCAGCTTCATTAATGATGCTGATCTCGCTGGGAACAATTTTTATGATCTTTGACAAAACCGGGTTTGTGGCCAGAAGTATTGGCGAAGTCGTCGACCGGCAGCCTTCAGTGCGGCCATTAAGACTGAGTTTCTATCTGCTGAGGGAATCAAAGGGGCACAAGAAGATTACACCGGTGTTGCGCCGTGAAATGATGAGAAATTCTATGCTGGCTGCCGCCTACAGGCCTTTGGCCGAATACGAATTGCTTGTTGGAGCCGTATGCAGGAGTGAAAATTTTAAGCTTGAGTCTCCCCTGGCAAGGGTAGGCGTTCCCCGTTCGTCGGTTATCTGCTTCCGCTGGACAGGCACAACCGTTTGGGTGCCTGTTACACTGGAGGTGCTTAACAACAAAGGCATAGCCGTTGTTGCACAATTTCCCATTCAGGGGAATTTGTATTTATTCGATACCAGTTGTCTGGGTCGCGGAATATTCTACTGGAGGATAATGTCCGACGATGGATTGATCCTCATGGGCAGCCTCACCCTGTTTTAACTATCCTGTAATTCATTAATACCGCTACGTTATGTTAATTTCTTCAATTCGTTTCAATGGGAAACTGATAGGCCTCCTGGGCCAGCTGCTGACATTGCCGTTTTTCTGCGTGGCCCAGCCACAGCGGCAGAGTGTGCAATCTCCCGGCATGGCCGACGTGCAATTGCGACTCCGTCAGGATGAGGCGCTGCTGGAATATTTTCTGTCGGACTCCCTTCTGTTTATCCTGTCGGTTACAAAGGAGGTTTATACATTGGTAAGTCAGGAAATAGATCCCGTGTTCCGGAAATCTCTTAAGGAATTTCGAAAAAAATTATCCGTCGCTGATATCCAGGGCATACACGCATTGGGTAAGCTGATGTACACGTACCTTCTTTCGCCGGTGAGGAAAAGTCTGGAAGGCAAACGACGATTGATCGTGATACCCGGTAAAGAGTTGTCGGGCATCCCTTTCGAGACCTTTGTCAGCAGTGGTGAAAGCAGAGAGGCTGACGGACAAGACCATATTCATTATCTCATATTTGATTACGAGATCATCTACAATTATTCGGCCGGATTGTGGGTTGAGACTTTCCCCCGCGAAAAGGGTAATGATGTCGGCAGGATTGACAAGCCGGTATATGCCTTCACCGGATTTTCGCCGGTCTTCTCGAACCACCCGACACTTTCTCCACTGCCGGGTGCGGGACAGGAGGTAGCTGCCATTGGCTCTATGTTCAGGCAGATGGGAATGGCTACCTGTATAATTACCGGGAAGGATTCAAGAGAATCCCGGTTTAAGGAGGTTGCAAACCGTTCGGGCATTCTTCACCTGGCAACCCATAGTTACAGGTCATTTGGCGACGACGAAACCGGTGGATTTCTTTTCTCGGGTTTTGATCCGGCGATCAGCCATGATGTTGCTGAGGAAGGGGTACTCACCGGAAAGGAGATCAGCGGTCTGAATCTGGATGCCGACCTGATTGTGCTGAATTCCTGCAGTTCGGGGCTGGAAAAATTTTCGGGTAGCGGATACAAAACTCCGTTACCCTTGCGCTTCCTTAATGCCGGCGCAAGGAATATAATTTCCGCTTTGTGGAATGTAACCGATTGCCTTGCCGGAAGGTTCATGGTAGGTTTTTACCGCAACTGGTTCGAGGGAAATACTTACAGTTCTGCACTTCGAAAAATGAAACTTGAGATGATCAGTAACCCCGAAACATCGCTCCCTTCCATTTGGGCCCCCTACATACTTATCGGCCACTAAAGCGCGCCCCCGACTATTTTACGGCAATCGTCTCAATCTCGACAAGCGCGCCGAAGGGAAGTTTAACAACGCCATAAGCTGCACGTGCAGGAGGGTTTTCGGCGTAATACTTTCCGTAAACCGCATTCATGGCCGCAAAATTGTCCATGTCGCTGAGGAGGCAGGTAGATTTAACTACATCGGAGAACTCATAGCCTGCCTCTTTAAGGATGGCCCCGATGTTTTTCATCACCTGTTCTGTTTGTTCGGTAATCCCTCCTTCGATCATCTTTCCGATGGAAGGATCGATGGGAATCTGTCCCGAGATAAAAAGGATTCCGTTCGCTTCAATCGCCTGACTGTAGGGCCCGATCGCTTTCGGCGCAACCGCCGAACTGATAATTTTTTTCATAAATCAAACGTTTAACTATAATTACATTGTCACCTTGTCACCTTGTCACCTTGTCACCTTGTCACCTTGTCACCTTGTCAATCCGCAAAATCCCTGGGATCCCTCTTCTTGTTCAGTTTCATATCCTGAAGCATTGAGGCTTTAACATTGATCGAAAAATTCCAGCTCTGCTGTGTCCCTTTCGGAATCCAGCCGAACCTCATCTCCCAGCAGTGGAGGTCGCGATATACGTCGATAGAGGTATAGGAGATCTCACTGTTTACAAAATCCCAGCCGGTGGTGAGTGATACTTTCCATTTTGGTGTGATGTTGAGCTGGCCGCTGAATCCAAGTGTCTGTACAATATCCGAAACCCTTGTCTTGACTGAATTATCCCATTTTTTCGTATACCTGAAACTGTAATTAAATGAGAAACTCCAGGGTATGTCGAAGTCGACATAGTAGTCGTAGTAATCGATCATATCCTGCTGCTCCTGTGGTGTTCCCCGATCTGGCTTTTTCTTTCCCTTCACCTTATCGGAGGAGAGTGAATAGGTGAGTCCCACATCCCAGCTGGTATTGTCGAGCCGGATAAGCCGGTTGTTTTTCTTCCATTCGGTTGTATTGGTGCGACGTCCAAGTGAATCACGCGCATATATATCCCAAATCCAGGCATACTGGACAGTAAATCCTTTGAAGAGGGTACTGCGGCCGTTCAGCGAAATGGGCGACCAGTTGCATGAATCGCGGGCGATGTCGTAAGATGCACGTACCGTGAGGTCGTCGATAAGGGGGATCTTTTTAGATCCCGTGATGGTATCCTTGCGGTTTCTGACCT
>CAYHCQ010000192.1:0-1600 GCA_964355115.1 uncultured Prolixibacteraceae bacterium
TACTATCGCAGCCTCCAGGCTCATTAATAAATATTTTAACGACTAATTATATGGGAATTATAAGGGAACCAATGGATGTTGATTTTGTGGTTGATCCCCGGCCCTTGTCCAAAGAAGATCAACTGAAAATAAGTGAATTTATCAAGGCCGATAAAAAACGAAGAAAAGGATTATTGGGAAAAAAAAAGAAGTTGCGAACGACGAGCCCTGGTTAATTATGATCGCCTGATTAATAATCCTTTCTCGACAAAATCCATCCCAACTCGCGACTCACGATTCCTGGTTGCTGTTTTCAGTAAAAATTTCGAATTAACCAGCGTCAAGGTCAGAGATAATGTCGTAGGTAATGTCACAAAAAACCACCTTCCACGAACTCGTTAAAATCATGGTCTGTTCCGATAATGAGAAAATAAGCAAGAGAATTGATTAGCTGGATTTGACAAACCAGAAGGCTGTGGGCGATTTTTCTTCTCTTGAATCTGCAAGCTCCCCCTCATCACCTCAAAATTATTACCTGAACCTGGGTACCGGCGTTGATCAAACCATCGAAGAACTTTCTGCCTTATTAAATTTTACTATTGATAATTGATGGCGCGTTGCGCCGATGCAGGATGCGGGATTTATTAAGCGATCTGCTTTAGCCTTTCTAAAGCAATCTCGATATGAGCTGGCTTCATCAGATTCATTTTCCTGTTGGTCCAGTTATATATTTCGTTCTTGATTTGAATCTTATCGTTAGTATTTGTTTGTTGTATAACAAAGTCGGTTGTTGCAAGCAACTCCAGTCCATATGGAGATTCAAATCCTTCGATTAATGCTAAGAGTTTATCAATTCTGTCTTTTTGAGTTTCTGTGACATTCTTATTAAAATATTCTTTCACTTCTTCAAGCCTGAAGTCTTGTATCTGAATAACGGTACCTGGCTTATTTTCATCTGCTTTGAACTTTAAAAAATACCCATTCAGATACTTGAGTAAATGAAAAAGTTGGTGGGAATATGGTCCGTAAAAACCCTTTTCGAATTCCAATCTCAATGGCTCACCCAATCGTTGTAAAAAATAAGCGATTTTCTGAGCTACAAGCAATGTAATGGAATATCCCAATACTCTGTATTGATCAAGTAAATAGATCATCATGGCCCGGGCGGGTGTCAGAGATACTTTAGTATTTACGACCATAAAAACACAGCTTGCTCATAACGTTTGAAATTGTCAGGAAATGCTTTTTTAAATGCCAGGGCAATACCCTTTCCCATCACCCCTACGGTATTAACAGTGTTTACAATAGCCGTTGTTTGGGCCTCTAAAATATTTCCACTAGTGTATCTGATCATAATGTATCATCCCCGATACCGATATACGATGTATCAGCTTCAGGATGGTTCATACACGTTAATTTGCCCGTCCTTAGAATATACTCGAGATTATTTATATGAATGATCCTGTATAAATAAATGCTTGAAGGGATAGACATAACTCATGGATTCAATCACAGGAATTTCCCACTTCAAATATAACGCATAATCGTGAGAAAGGATTCTATGACTTCTCAAATTGTTAACATTTGACAAGACCGCTTTTACAGCATCAGTTATAGCATC
>CAYHCQ010000192.1:1700-5080 GCA_964355115.1 uncultured Prolixibacteraceae bacterium
GTTGATTTTCTTCTTCAGGATCTCCTGCATGGTCACCAGCATGCTCATGCCCACCGAATAGTCTTCTTTCCTTTCAATATTCAAGCCCGAGGCGATCAGCATACGGGTCAATTCCCTGAAGCTTTCTTCGGTCAGGGCATAACGGGATAATTCACCTCTTGGTTCATTAAAATAGGCCGAGGCAAAATGGGGCGGCCCGCTCCAATCTTCATGGCTGATCCGGTAAATGTTTGCATTCCATTGAACGGAGAAAGTTTCTTTCAGCTTACCGGTATCGATGCCGGCGATCTCGTCAACAGCAACCAATTGACGCATTGCATGTTTGCCGCTCATGACGATGGGATATTCCATTCCGCTGGCAAGCATCATATAAGGTATAGGATCTTTATAAACTGAGGCCATCAGCGAAGCATCTGAATCTACCTCAGGAAAGACTTCGGTCCCGTAGAAATAAATATCATCGGGATCGAAGGATCGAAAGGGCAGGATGTTTCCGTAGGTGTGAAAGCAAAGTCCGTTAAACCCGGTAAGCAGAAAATAAAGATCCTGCTTGCGTCCCTCGGTCCAAAAGGCCTCCACCCCCGGCGAATACAGCAGAAACTCATCCTCAAAAAAGGCATCGCGAAGGATGAAAAAATTCTTTGCCTTACGGTCGGCAATCCGGGCAAAGCAATATCTCCAGGGATTGTCAGCCTGAAACTCCAAAAATTCGCGTTCGGTTTTTTCCAGCGACCTGAGTTGAATGTTGTTCAGGTACTTATGGATCAGTCCGTCGGGGGTCAAGGTCTTTCCCATGATGTATTCGCCCATTGCCATCGGAAAGAATTCTTTGGGCATCTTGCGGATGATGTGCTGGTATTTCTGTGTGTAGGCGTTCATCTTCCGGTCCATCCCTTCGCTACGGGCGATGAAAGGCATCAGAAATTGGTCCAGTACCTTGTCGCTGATTTTTTTGTGACGCAGGCAGTGTTCTGCTATTTTTTCATAGTCGGCGGGCATAAGCTGATGGTTTATTCGCTAAATACGGGGTGAAGCGCATTAGGCTTTTCACAATGAAATAACGCCTCTCCTTGTGCAACAAATTTCAGACGTTAGCCATCGTTCACTTGATTGTGTTTATAATTGGTGGTAAAGTGACCATTTTTTACACCAAGTCACCACAGCACCAAGTCACCAAGTCACCATGGTGATAGAACGAGCAATGAACAGGAACAAAATAACTCTGTGACTCTGTGACTCTGTGACTCTGTCACTTTTTTTACGCAATAAACATCGAAGTAACCTTCGCCAGCCTCGCACGAAAGGTAGCGGCGTTGTCGTCTTTAAAGCGGAAGGCGAACACGGGAAGATAGAATGCCAGCAGGGCCATTGCCATGATAACAGCCAGAAGAATTGAAGCACCCAGCGAGTTCAGTGCAAACGAGAGGACAATGAAAAATGCATTAAGGATTATCAATGAAAAGGTCGCTTTATAATGAGATGCCCCCAGGTTGATCAGGTTGTGATGCGTATGGGTCTTGTCGGGGGCAAAGGGGTGTTTTCTGCGCCACATCCGCAGGATAAACACCCTGAGTGTATCAAAAACCGGAACGATCATGATGCCGATGCTGATAGCCGGTGTTGAAATAAGGTCAACTGAAGTCTGCACCCCCACATTGAATTCGTTGAACTCAATGACCAGGGCTGCCAGAATAAACCCAAGTACCAGCGAACCGGTATCGCCCATGAAGATCTTGTTCTCCTTTCCCCAGATGTTGTAGATCGAAAAAGCCATCAATGATCCCACAAGCGCCAGACAAATAAACATTAACCCATATTGACCCGCCAATCCAAACCAAACCCCCAGGGTAATGGATACCAGCGTGCCTATTCCGGCAGCAAGACCATCAATCCCGTCAATCAGGTTAAAGCAGTTGGTCAGTCCCACAATCGTAACCACTGAAATTGCAATGCTCCAGAAATAGCTTATTTCCTCAATCCCCAGAAACCCCTGCAGGCTGGTAAACCGGATGTCTCCCGGTACAATGATAATCAGGGCAGCGATGATCTGACCTGCGAACTTCATCCAGGGGGTGATCCCCTGTATATCATCCTTCATCCCCACCATCAGCATAAAGATTGATCCGGCAATAACAAACCTGAAATTATCCTGGAAGCCCGATCCTGAAAAGATCAGGCTGGAGATGAGAAATCCGCAAAATATGGCAATCCCTCCCATGGTAGGAACATTGCCGGTATGTGAAGTGCGCCCGTTTTCATGCGCCACCACCCCTTTATCCTTCACGATCCTCACCACCACCGGCACAAGAAGCACCGTGAGCAGGAAGGCTACCCCGAGAGACAATCCGATCTTTAGAAGCAGGGTATAGAACTCCACAGGCTAACTGGATTTGATTTTAAACCAAATAGATTCAAGGGTGGCAAATATAGTGTGACTATTTCAAAAAGTCAAGTAAAATCAGCGCTTCTGCTGAAATATTTTGCCTGCTTACCTAAATAATACCTATCAAATACAAAATTTTCCATTGTTATTAGGAGATAACTATATAAATTTGCACATAACAACTATTGTACATCTGGTCTGAAACCCGCTGTATGCTCTCTATGGAAAATGCATTGCAACTCATAAATTCGTCTGAAATCAGGATGCTGACTGCATTCTGTTTCTCAATGCTCCTCTCCTTTTACAGTATCCGGGCGCTTGCGCGTGTGGCCCACACCCGGAAGATCTACGACAATCCAAACGGCCGCACCGTACATCTGCACCCCACCCCCCGCCTGGCCGGCATTGCCATTTTTCTGAGCGTCATCCTTACCATCTCCCTGCTGATCCAAATCGGTTCCTTCCCCCAATTTCAGTTTGCCATTGCGGGCAGTGTGGTCATCTTTTTCATCGGACTGAAAGATGACCTGATCGGCATCTCTTTTGGCAAGAAATTCGTAGCCGAGATCGCCGCCGCAGCCATTCTTATCCTGCTTGCCGGGTTTCGCTTTACCAACCTGCATGGATTTTTCGGGATTGGAGAGATAAGTTATCCTGTGGGTTTCTTTCTCACACTGATAATCATCATTGGCATCACCAATGCCTTGAACCTCATCGATGGTGTGGACGGACTATCAGGCAGTATCGCCCTCACCGCCTTCACTGCCTTTGGCGCCTGGTTTTACGTAAATCACCAGCCGGGGTACACACTGCTGTGTGTATCTACAATTGGTTCGCTGGTCGCCTTTTTGTGGTTCAATGTCTGGTCGAAAAAAAACAAGATATTTATGGGCGATACCGGAGCCCTCTTCCTCGGGTTCCTGATGTCGATGCTCGTGGTGCGATTCAACGAGATGAACCTGAACGCTCAAATCCCCTGGCACATCGAGTCTGCCCC
>CAYHCQ010000193.1:0-3495 GCA_964355115.1 uncultured Prolixibacteraceae bacterium
ACATTTTCATTCATACTTCAATGCCATCTCTGAATACGTTTTTGAAAATCGGGAGTTTTGAATGAAAAAAACTATCTTCCGACACCGGATTTGTTGATATAAAAACATCGTGTTCAAGCCCTATATTGAATTTAATATCAGTCAGTCGTTCAATTTCAGTAAATGGGGATTCCATGTCAGAAAGCACAATCATTAAATCAATATCTGAATCCTGGTTAGCGATGCCCTTGGCATAGGAACCATAAAGAATTACCTTTTTTAATTTTTGGCCATAGATATTCCTCGCTCTTTCCTTAAAACTGGATAGAATCGGCATAATGTTTTCCGATGATTTAGGTAAAATCTTTTGCATCCGGCTTTTTTTCGCAAAGATAATCCAAATTCCTGATGGGAGGTAAATTCAAGTATCACAGTTGGTAAGAATCATGGAAAAATTTGAACAGTCATGAAAGTCAGTGCAGCAATTTGACTACTTTTATTCACTTAAAACGTAGTCTATGAACTTCACTATTTGGCTCCGCCGAGCTCCGCTTCGCTCCGGTTCGCCATTTTGCCATTTTGCCATTTTGCCATTTTGCCATTTAGCAACCTCGCTATCTCGTTACCTCGGTATCTCGCTATCTCGTCACCTCGCTATTTCGCTATTTTTTCTCTCCCTCCATGCCGCCGCCCAGGTATCCTCCGACGCAGCCGTTCGCCTTACCGCCACCATCGACACCACGGTGCCTTCGATAACCATCAACTGGCCGGCAGACGCAACGGCCACAGGCTATACGGTCTACAAAAAGGCAAAGAGCGAAACTTCATGGACAGAGGTATTCGGTTCGCTGGCCGGCACCGACAGCAGCTTTACCGACCTGAATGTTGTTGCGGATTCCAGCTATGAATATGGTGTTGACAAAACCCTTCCCGCCCTGATGGCCTTCGGGTACATAAATGCTGGCTGGAACCTTCGCCCGGCAGGTTACCGCGGAAGGCTGATCCTGCTGGTCGACAGTACACTGGCGGATTCACTTTCTTCGGAGATTCTCCGGCTGATGCGCGATGTTTCGGGAGATGGCTGGTCGGTGGTGAGACACGATGTCTCCCCGATGGATTCGGTGCCGGATGTCAGGGCTATCGTTGTTGATGAATACAATGCTGCCCCAACGGAGGTGAAGGCGCTGCTCATTCTTGGCCATGTTCCGGTACCCTATTCGGGCGACCTGAATCCCGACGGCCATCCCGACCACAAGGGGGCCTGGCCGGCCGATATTTATTACGCCGACGTCAATGGTAATTTCACCGATCAGTATATCAACAACCCCAGTGCAAGCCGGCCCGAAAACCAGAATGTGCCGGGCGACGGGAAGTTTGATCAGAGTGTTGTTCCCTCGCCGGTTGAACTGCAGACAGGCCGGGTCGACCTGAGCAACCTTCCTGCCTTCGGCATGAGCGAGATCGCCCTGATGCGCAGGTACCTCGACAAGGACCATGCCTTCCGCACAAAGCTCATCACGGCACAACCCCGGGCGCTCATCAGCGACAACTTCGGCTTTTTCGGCGGTGAGGCATTTGCCGCCGACGGATGGCGCAACTTTTCACCGCTTATGGGCACTAACTCCATGGCGGAACTACCCTATTTCACTACCCTTTCCACCGAAAGTTACCTCTGGTCGTACGGTTGCGGAGGCGGATGGTACCAGGGGGCAGGCGGAGTGGGTACAACGGCCGACTATGCCGCGGATACCGTGCAGACCATCTTCTCGATGATGTTCGGTTCCTATTTCGGCGACTGGGACAATTCCGACAATTTCCTGAGGGCTCCGCTGGCATCGGCCGACCGGGCGCTGACAAATTGCTGGGCAGGGCGCCCATTCTGGCAGTTCCACCACATGGCGCTGGGAGAGACGGTTGGTTACGGGGCGCAACTCGCGCAGAACAACCAGGTGACCTATCAGTATAACTATGGCCGCCGGTTTGTGCACATCGCCCTGATGGGCGACCCGACACTGCGCATGCACATTATCGCTCCGGTGACAGATGTTTCGGCAACTGCTTTCGGGCCCGGTGTGAATGTTGCCTGGCAGCCCACGCCTGATACGGTTATAGGCTATCATGTTTACAGGTCGGATGAATTATTTGGCCGATACGATCGTCTGACTTTACAGCCTGTCACCACCCTGACCTATACCGATCACCAGCCGGCAGAGGGGATGAATTACTATATGGTACGTGCCGTGAAACTTGAGAATACCCCCAGCGGCAGCTATTTTAATCAAAGTACGGGCATCACCGATTCAGTCAACTTTATCGTGGGGATGAGAAGCCCCGAGCCAGTTTCCGGATTCGATTTTCGCATAAGTCCCAACCCCACGGCCGGACAGTTCAGGGTGACGTTCAGCAGCGAACAACCGCAAACGTTCAGCCTCACTGTTCTTGATCTGATGGGAAAGACGCTGTATCAGCGCGATTATACCCTCCCGCCGATGCAGAACAGCGTGGTGGTTGATCCGGGAGAATTGACTAACGGGGTTTATCTGGTGAGGGTCAAAGCTGGCGAAAGACAGATGGTTAAAAGGTTGCAGGTTTGTGACTTTGTGACTTTGTGACTTTGTGACTTTGTGACCTGGTGCCGTGGTGCATCCCACATCCCACATCCCACATCTCACATCCCGTCTAGTGCGTATCGAGTCCGTGCAGCATATAGATCATGTGCATCATCGAAGGAAATATTTCGGTCATGTACTCATTGATGGCCTTAACGCTTCCGGGGAGTGTGAACACCAGTGATTTCCCCATCACGCCGGCGATGGAGCGGCTGAGGAGGGCATTGGGTTTTTCGGCGCCGTACTTCATCCTTACCATCTCCATGATGCCGGGAATCTCCTTATCGAGCATGGGGCGCACCACATCAGGGGTGAAGTCGCGCGGACCGATGCCCGTGCCGCCGGTGGTGATCACCAGGTCGACAAGCTCCTCCTTGGCTTTATGCATCAGCTCCTCCAGTTTGTGCGGATCGTCGGGGATGAGCGAATAGTGGGTAAAGTGGTTCAGTGCGTGTTCATCAAAGAAAATTTTCACCAGCTCCTGGATACGTGGTCCCGAGCGGTCGTCGTATTCGCCTGAGGAGGCGCGGTCGCTGAGCGTGATTACCAGGATGCGGAACATCTTAGGGTGGTATTCAAGCAGATCTCCCTGAGCCAATGTGCCGGTACTCAGCACCCTGGCAAAGATCCCCTCCTTGGGCATCACGCAGTTGCCCACCTCCTTGAAGATGGCGCAGCTGGTTCCGTGGCACTCCTTGCCGATCTGGGTCACCTCCAGTTCGATTTCACCGCATGTGAACCGGTCGAGCGGATGCGTCTTCCACAACTCCATGCCGGAGGTGGTGATATTTTCGGCAAACTCCCCGAAGTTGACTTTCCGGTTTGCCTTCTTTTCGAATTTCGCGATGCTCTCGGTTCCCAGCAAACTCACCTGCCGGTTCCAGGGTCCCGAATGGGCGTCGCCCTC
>CAYHCQ010000193.1:3595-5076 GCA_964355115.1 uncultured Prolixibacteraceae bacterium
GGGCCGGTGCAGCGGGCAAGGCTGGTCACGGTAACGCCTGTTTCATCGGGTGTGGCTTTTACGTCGAGTTTGCTGATGGCCAGCGGGTGGCACAGAGGGATCAGTTCACTGGTGCGTTTTCCGGCCTGTATGCCCGCGATCTCCGCGACCGTAAGTACATCGCCCTTCTTCATTCCGTTTTCACGGATCAGGGCAAGGGTCTCAGCGCCGAGCCGGATGTGGCCGGTTGCTGTTGCTGTCCTTACCTGGTGGGGTTTCTCCGTAACATCCACCATATTGGCCTTTCCGGTTTCGGTGATATGGGATAGTTTTTTCATCCTCCAATATTATGAAATTTATTGATCGCATTGGTCGACCCTTTTTCGGGTTTCAGTCCGATGGCTCCTTCCAGCGCCTGGCGGATACCAAGTTCGCGGGTACTGAATTTCAGGTTGCTGAAGAGGCAGGGGCGGATGTATCCGTCGGCGGTGAGCCTCAGGCGGTTGCACTGAAGGCAGTCGCCTCCCTTGCCTCCCTCGACAACCGTAAAGCAGCCCGATTCGAGGTCCATCTCATGAATAAACCGCACCTCCAGGTCATGGTCCCTGCAGAACTCTTTCACGGCCCTGGCATCCGGCTCCTCTGAATTATTCTTCACCACGCAGTTGATCTTGACGGGGGTGAGTCCGGCAGCTTTTGCCGCTTCGATACCCCGGAATACCCGTGTGATATCTCCACCCCGTGTGATCCCGCTGAATTTTTCGGCGTCGGTGGTGTCGAGACTGATGTTGATCCGGTGAAGTCCGCTCTGTTTAAGTCCGGAGGCAAACTCCTCCAGGAGAATGCCGTTGGTGGTAAGGCCAAGGTCGTGGATGCCGGGAATTGCGGCCACCATGGAGATGAAGCCCAGGATTCCCCTGCGCACAAGGGGTTCTCCGCCGGTGATGCGGACTTTGGTGATCCCCATTTTCACTGCTTCGCCGATAACCAGGATCATCTCCTCATAGGGAAGGATGTCGCTATGGCCGAGCAGGGTGATCCCCTCTTCGGGCATACAGTAGGTACAGCGCAGGTTGCACCGGTCGGTGACCGAGACCCGCAGGTAGTTTATCTTCCGGTTAAAGGAGTCGTATACCGGCATGTTCTCCCTTTTTCAGTTCCGTAACGCCGATATCCAGCATAAGGATCGCATGGGCTGTTGCATATGCATTGATGTGGGCCGATCCGTGATAAACGACCGGATGGATCTCTCCCTTTTCGATCCGGACCGGGATCATTGATTTACGGGAAGATTTGCGGCGGATAAAATCTTCACCCATGGGCAGCGAAAGCACCGGGGGCGCGTGGTTATGGCCCATCATCATCAGGAGAGCGGGTTTTACCATCATTTCGAACAGAACGAACGACGATACCGGGTTGCCGGGGAGCCCGAAGACCAGTTTGTCGCCTTTTCGCCCGAATACCGTGGGGCGGCCGGGCTGGATGGCCACGCTTTTAAAGAG
>CAYHCQ010000194.1:0-5018 GCA_964355115.1 uncultured Prolixibacteraceae bacterium
AGCACATCAGCACATCAGCACATCAGCACATCAGCACATCAGCACATCAGCACATTCCCCCTGTCAGTACAACTCACGAGTAACTGATTCACAGTCTTCCGCAACACGGGGTGCACAAATTCCCCCGCGATCTCGGCAAGTGGAACAAGTGTAAACCTGCGTTCATGCAGCCTCGGATGGGGAACCATCAGCGTATCGGTAAAGATGATCCCCGACCCGTAAAAGAGGATGTCGATATCGATGGTTCTGGAAGAATAGTTGCCCGGGATCCTGCATCCTGCATCCTGCATCCGTTTTCTCCCAAGCCCGGCCTCGATGGCGAGTAATTTAGTCAGCAACTCCCCGGCGCCCAGTTCTGTCTCGATCTCCACCACCTGGTTTAAAAATGGCGTCGCGTCGGAAAAGCCCCAGGGGGCCGATTCATATACTGAGGAGGAGGCCAGCATACGACCGGCCTGCTCTGCAATCTGTGCAATGGCTTTGTCCAGGAAACCGGCACGGTCGCCGCGGTTACTGCCCAGAAGAAGGTAGACTATCATCTGAGATAAAGCTGGCTCAGCAGCCGGTTTATCTTCTCTCCGTAAGCTGGATCTGCAGCCCACCGGCCGGTGAGGTCATGAATGGTGTAGACTGTTCCGCGTCGCACGTGGGCCAGCCGTTTGTCGGCGTAAGGCGGGGTGATGGGGTCGATGCTGGCATAGGCCTTCAGGTGCTGTATGTGCGCCCTCACCCCTTCCTCCATCGTGCCAAACCAGTCGCCTGCCGTATAGGCATCGGTGGCGCCGAGTCCGCAGAAGTTGTTCTGGTAGCGGCTCACAGTGCCGTTGAAGCGAAGAAAGCCGGTCTCGAGACACATCTGGCAAATGGCCACATCGTAGTTCACCCCCTCGCGCCGACATTCGGCAATATAGGTCCTGACAAGCCTGGCCCCGAAGGTTGAATCGAGGTACCTGTTGTTGCTGCGTATAAAGATCAGCAGGTGATCGGGGCTCTTTACACCCCGATCGATGATAAAGATCGAAGGCGGCAGTGGAGAGGCTTTTGCGCGCTTCGATTTAATACCGCTGTTGCCATCGTCGCCGGCAATAGCCGCCAAGGCCGGCACGGTTAAGAGCAAAAAGAGAAGAAAGCGATTTAAAATTGCCAACAATCAGAAGTTAGTTTATGAACAGGCCCCAATCCCCGGGTCCAAATCTCCGGGTCCCGAGTCCTGAGCCCCAAGATTAAACATTTTAATGGCTGGTTTAGTATGCGGGTTGAGTTTCTTATTCACAATGAATTGTTGAAAATGGGGTTATCGAAAACTTTGTAACTTTCCGGCAGTTTAAGCATCCAAGTGTGGTGCATTCGTGCATTCAGTGCATTCAATGCATACCATGCATTCAATGCAAACCTTGCATTCTTTGCATTCCTTTTTTTAGTAAGTTTGTGTAACCCTAACAGATACCTTGTATGAAACAGTTCTTTAAATTCATGTTCGCCAGCATGCTGGGAACCTTCCTCACACTGATACTGCTGCTTTTCATCGTCATCGGCATCATTGCCGGCATTGCAGCCACAGCTTCCGACGACACAGTTGTCCTTTCCAAAAACACCGTGCTCCAGATCAGGTTCGACCGATCCATAGTCGACCGGGCTCCCAAGTCTCCCTTCAACTTCAGCATGGGTGGCAACGAAAAGGTTACCGGCCTGAATGATATCCTGGACAACCTCCGGAAAGCGAAAAAAGATGACAATATCGCCGGGATCCTGCTCAATCTCGAAGAGGTCCCTGCAGGCATCTCCACCATCGACGAGATCCGTGAAGCTCTCCTCGATTTCAAAAAGTCGGGAAAGTTCATCTGGGCCTACAGCGAAGCCTATTCCCAGGGTTCCTATTACCTGGCCACCACGGCCGATAAAATTTACCTGCAACCCAACGGAATGCTGCTTTTCAAAGGACTCAGCGCCCAGCCTATGTTCCTGAAGGGATTGCTTGAGAAACTCGACATCAAAATGCAGGTGATCCGTCACGGAAAGTTCAAAGCCGCCACAGAACCGCTCTTCCTCGACAAAATGAGCAAGGAGAACCGCGAACAGATCACCGCCATCCTCAACGACCTGTGGGAACGGATGCTCAACGGGATCTCCGAGACCAGGAAGATCAGCAAGATGGAACTCACAAACCTGGCCGACAGTCTCAAGGTGCAGACCGCCGAAGATGCGCTGAAATACAAATTGGTCGACCAGCTTGCCTACAAGGACGAACTGCTGAAGGAACTTAAGAAGAAACTCGCACTGGAGGAGAAGAAGAAGATCACCTACGTCTCCCTCGAGGATTATACAAATGTTACTGAAACCAACAAACCTGCTCTCTCAAAGGATAAGATCGCCATCATCTATGCTACTGGCTCAATTGCCGGCGGCAACGGTGACGACCAGAGCATCGGCTCCGAGCGCATCTCGAAAGCCATCCGCAAGGCCCGTGAAGACGATAAGGTGAAAGCCATCGTATTCCGTATCAACTCCGGCGGAGGAAGCGCCCTTGCATCGGATGTGATCTGGCGTGAAGTGGAACTCGCCAAACAGGTGAAACCGGTTGTGGCCTCCTTCGGCGACGTGGCTGCCAGCGGCGGTTACTACATCGCCTGTGCCGCAACAAAGATTATCGCCGACCCGACCACCATCACCGGCTCCATCGGAGTATTCGGTGTGATTCCCAACATGCAGGGACTCTTTAACAAGAAATTCGGCATCACATTCGACGAGGTAAATACCAATAAAAACAGCGACTTCATCTCCGTGATGAAACCCCTCTCACCCTACCAGACAATGCTGCTGCAGCGCGATATCGACAACATCTACGACGTTTTCACCGGTAAGGTAGCCGACGGCCGAAACATCTCCAAAGCAAAGGTCGACAGCATCGGACAGGGTCGCATATGGAGCGCAAAAGCCGCTAAAGCCAACGGACTCGTCGACGATTTCGGCGGACTCACCCAGGCCATTGTAATGGCAGCAGAACTGGCCAAGCTGAAAAGCTACTCCCTCATCTCCCTCCCCGAACAGAAGGACTTCCTCGAGCAGATCCTTGAAGAGATTACCGGCAAAGACCCCTCGGCAAAGATCAAAGCCGTGCTGGGCGAGGACTACAAATACTACGATATGGTTAAAGAGATCCGCTCTATGAAAGGGGTGCAGGCAAGGATGATCGTTGATCTCAATATTAATTGATAATTGACAGTTGACAACTGTCAATTATCAATTATCTCATTGGGTATTTCTTAAAGATCTCCTCGCTCTTCATCAGAATGTCGATGTATTGCGCGCGTTTGTAGGCGAATGGATCTTTCATGTTCTTGCGTGAGAGTTTTCCCCTGAAAGCATCGGTGGTGTCGTATTTCTTATGGTCCATCCAGGTATTGAGCTCCTCGATCACTTTGGTGATCTGACCGATGCCATGCTTGTAGATGGTGCTGACGATCTGTACGGTGTCGGCGCCTGCAATGATCATCTTGGCGGCATCCTTGCCGGTAAAGATGCCAGTGTTGGCACACAGCGATCCGCGGATCTCGCCGGCCAGAAGGCCGATGTAACGCAGAGCAGCGCGGTTGTCGTCTTCGTGGCTCAGGTTGTAAGGGAATATATGCTCCTCCTTCTCGAGGTCGATGTCGGGCTGAAAGAGGCGGTTGAAAAGTACAAATCCGTCGACGCCGGCATAGTACATGTTCTGGATCACCATCAGGGTGTTCGTGTAGTATGGACTCAGCTTCACGCTCACGGGGATCTTCACGCTCTTCTTCACTTCGGCAACCACGTCGAGCTGCTGATTCACGATGGCCTTTCCCTCCTTCTTGAAATCGCCGGGAACTGAGTAGAAGTTCATCTCCAAAGCGTTTATCCCTGTACCTTCGAGCTGACGGGCATATTCGACCCATGTTTCATCGAAGGTGCAGTTGAGACTGGCGATCACCGGTATGTTCACGGCAGCCACTACCTTCTTCAGATGGCTCAGGTGTGCACGCGGACCGGCATGTTCGATGTCGGGAAAGAGGCTGATCATCTCGGCATGCCGGTCGTTGTAATGATTCAGCTCCTCGCTGAGCTGCAGCCGCTCCAGTTCTATCTGTTCCTCAAAAAGGGTCTTGTAAACAATGGCTGCTGCACCGGCTTCCTCCATCTTCTTACAGTTATCCACCTCCTTCACCAGGTTGTTCGCACCCACGATAACGGGATTCTTGAGCTTCAATCCCATGTAATTCGTTGTTAAATCTGCCATAGCACTTTAGAATTTATGAATTTTCAAAAATAGAAGGAAATTGAAGTTAATTGACAATTGATAATTGATAATTGACAATTATTGTGAGTATTGCATCTCCGACAAACGTTTATAATGCGCATATCTCCACTTCGCATTGTCCTCAGCGGCCTTGAACAGCTCTTCGGCCTCTTCGGGGAAGATCTGCTTGAGAGACGAATAGCGCACCTCGCTGGCGAGAAACTCCTGGAACTTGCTCCATTCGGGCTCTTTCGAGTCGAGGGTGAAGGGGTTCTTGCCTGCGTCGCCATTCAGCGGATTGTAGCGGTAAAGCTGCCAGTAGCCGGAAATCACGGCGCGGTCCATCTCCTCCTCCACCTTGCCCATGCCAAGCTTGAGGCCATGGTTGATACAGGGGCTGTAGGCGATAATCACCGAAGGGCCTGCGTAGGATTCGGCTTCCTTCACTGCGCGGAAAAGCTGGCTGTTATTGGCGCCCATCGAAACCTGCGACACATATACATAACCATAGGTCATGGCCATGGCGCCGAGGTCTTTCTTGCGTACCTTCTTGCCCGAGGCGGCGAACTTGGCGACAGCGCCAATGGGGGTCGACTTGGATGACTGTCCGCCGGTATTGGAATAAACCTCGGTATCGAGAACCAGAATGTTCACGTCTTCGCCGGAAGCAATCACGTGGTCGAGGCCGCCGTAACCGATATCATACGCCCAGCCGTCGCCGCCGATGATCCAGATCGACTTCTTGATCATATACTGACGG
>CAYHCQ010000195.1:0-4939 GCA_964355115.1 uncultured Prolixibacteraceae bacterium
AGCCATTCGAATGTCAAATTCACAGTCACACACCTGGTGATTTCAGAGGTGGATGGTGCATTTAAATCCTTTGACGGAACCATGACAGCTTCCAAACCCGACTTCACCGATGCTCAGATCGAATTCTCTGTGGATATTGCCAGTGTAAATACCGACAATGAAAAAAGGGATGAGCACCTGAAAGCGGATGATTTTTTCAACGCAGAGAAATTTCCGAAAATGACCTTCAAAAGCGTATCGATGAAGAAACTCACCGGCAATAAGTACGAACTCACCGGCGATCTCAAGATCCGCGACATAACAAAACGGGTTAAATTTTCAGTTACCTACGGTGGCACGGTAAAGGATCCCTGGGGCAACACCAAGGCCGGCTTTAAAGCTACGACCACGATCGACCGGCTTGCCTACGGATTGAAATGGAACTCCATGATGGAAGCCGGAGGTGCAGTTGTTGGCAAGGATGTTGTCATCAACATCAATGCTGAATTTACCCAGGCGAAGTAAGGAGATCTATTTAACGATCAACTCATCAATAAACACCCAGGCCCTGCCCCCGTGGCCGATGTGCCAATCCGGGCAATGGCCTGTGTTTCTGATCAGAAATTTCACATACCGCCCCTTCACGGGCGGTATTTTTTTTCCCGTTTCGGCAATGATCAGCCGGTCGGGGTATGAGAGCGAATCGAAATCGGCTACCTCGCGGAATCTCTTACCATCTGCTGAAACGGAGACCTTCATCGCGCGGGGATAAAAAATCCAGGAGGTGATATCCTGAATGAATTCGGCACCTACATAGTTGAAGGCCGTTGGTTTTCCGAGGTCGATCACCGCTATGACGTCGTTCTCCTCGAACCCCTGCCAGAGCACATGAAAGTTGGCCGATCCCCTTTTCCCGTCGGTGAGCGTGCCCGGCCCTTCGGCACTGTATTTCGGACTGGGCAGGATTGACAATGAATACAATTTTCCTTTGGCAAGATGTTCGGTATAGGCGCTGGCAAAAAAGCGGGCAACCTGTTTACCCCAATCGTCGGGGGTTAGTCCGGCCTCATGGATGGTTTTAACACCATACAGGTTGGCCAGGCGGACAAATTCCGAAAGCTGTACCTCCCTCTCCTTCATTACCGTCCACTTCCCGTTCTTCAACTCCATAAATCCATCGGGGCCGGTGATGTTTTTCTGCGCAATCTCGAGGATGGCATACTGCAAAGGAAGCCTGGCTTTAGCCACCCGGCTGAGCAGAACCGTATCTCCGGCAACAGCCTTCTCCGCCTCCTCAAAGAGCCGGTTATAATCATTCACCATGTCCGGGCCAAGAAAGGCATCCGTCTCCTGCATGGGTCCGGCATAGATCCAGAGCGTTTTCCCCGAGGCAAGCAGTGATCTTTCCATGTCGGCCAGGTATTTGCCGATGAACGGGCCGGCCGCACCATAGTACCCCATAAGAAACTGTGTGGTGAGGGAATCCACATTAAGTTCCGGATTCCAGAGAAGTTTCGAGATGAGGTACTGCCGCAGCTCCTGGTTTTCGGAGTAGGTACCGTGGCAGCCCTGCTCAAATACTGCCGTAGCTCCATATTTTTTAAATAGTTGTATGTTGGGTTGCAGCACCTGCAGATTGGGGAAAGGGGCGATCATGTTGGTGAACTGGATCACGTAGTCCCACACCAGGATGTTGCCGGCGATCTTCGACCAGTCGCGGATGTCGCGGAAAAAGGAGCCGCTGCCGGTATCGGAAGAAATTGGTTTTGCCCTGTCGCACTCTATTGTACAAAGCATAATGTTCACATTGGCAGCTGGTTTCACATGCTTAGGCGCCGACCGTGTATACTGGTATGCCAGTGTGGAGATCACCTTTTCGGGAAAAACCGCAGCCACCTTGTTCACAAATTCGATCATCGTACCCGAAGCGCTCCCTTCGCGTTCATCGATGGACTTGCAGGCTTCGCACTCGCACGAGCCGTAGGTATCCATCTGCGAAACCGACCAGTATTTTGCATCGGGCCGCTCCTTCATTCTTCGGTCCAGCTCATCGATGGTGATCTTCAGGACATCCGGATTCGTAAGGCACAGCTGGGTTTTCGTTCGTTTTCCCGCCATCAGCGCGTAGTATTCAGGATGCGATCCGAAATATTTATCAGGCGGAACCAGTGTAAACATGGTATGTACCCACATCCCCCATTTCTCTCCCTTCTTCCATGCGTTGCGGTCGCTGCGCATCTTGTCGGTAAAATCCTGTTCGTCCATCCCGGCATAATAGGTCTCCCGGGAGGCAAAGGCAGGCTCCCCCTTCAATTCGATCTTTGGTATAACCAGGTTCCCGTTTTTCGGAACAGACTCCGCTCCGGGCGCCCAGAACCTGCATCCTGCATACCTTTCCAGGAATTCATAAACACCATAGAGCGTCCCCTTGTGGCTGCCTCCGGTGATGAGAACATGGCTGCCGTTTGTCCTGATGAAATAACTGTCGGGATCAGCAGATGGCGAAGAAGCGTATGACGGATTATCGGATGCAGGAATAAGGTTTGAGTTACCAATAATGAACCCGGCAGGGTGCATCCTTGCTTGCTCACTCACAACAGGTATGAGAACTCCCGTGATCATTTCCAGGTAGCGGCTGAGTTCACTTGCAGCCTTGAGCTCAATGGCTGTGGAGGCCAGGGGGACGACGATCTGCATCCTGACAGCATCAACCTCCTTCCCGGAAATTGACATGCGCTGGGCAACTCCTTGCAATCCAATCACAGTGAGCAGGGAAAGAATAAAATATTTCATATTGGGAAGATTGACTTCGTTCCGGGAATTAAGCACTTTGATGTCGCCCATTGGGCAGGGTAACTACAAACCTGCTGCCCTTTCCCTCCTCGCTGGTAACATCAATTGTTCCTCGTAGCATAGTTATATACTCCTGGCACATAACCAGACCAAGTCCTGTTCCAGGCTCCTGTTCGGTACCCTTCCTGTTGAAACTTGAATCGAGCCTGAAAAGGTTGCCGGTCTCCGCTGCGGGAATTCCAATTCCGGAGTCCTCAACCGAGAACTGAATTCCATCGCCGGTTTCTTTTGCAGTGACCCGTATCCAACCTCCTGAGGGTGTGAACTTTATGGCATTGTTCACAAGGTTGATGAGTATTGATTTGATGATCTGAGGGTCGGAGTATACACGCAGGTCCCTATTAAATTCAATGCTTAATGTCTGGTTTTTCATAGATGCCCTCGTCGACAACGCCGTAAATACCTCTTCAGTGACATTTCCAAACATGAAATCCTCAGGCACACTCTTCAGCTTTCCCTGCTGCGACTGCGACCAGTCGAGCAGGTTGATCAGAAGGTTGAAGGTGTTGTAACTGCTCTTCTTCAGCTTGTGTATGATGTCGTGCTTTGTCTTCTCATCATAATCAAGATAATTTTCATCCAGTTCGGTAAGGAATCCAAGCAGGGCATTAAATGGACTCTTCAGATCATGGGCAATGATGGAGATGAATTTATCCTTTGTGATGTTCAGCTCTTCCAACTCCTTGTTTTTTGCATCAAGAACTGTATTCAACACCTTCTGACGTTTGTTGTTCCTCAAAACGACGACAATCAGCGCGATAAGCAACAGCAGGACCAGTACAATACCGATTACAATGAACCGCTGGGTAGAGATTACCTGCTGTTTTATTTCATTGTCCTTTAGAAGCAGGGAATTCTCGATCTCTGCCTGCCGGATGGCAAGGTTAAAGGTCGCCTCTTCTACCTTTCCACGCACCTCCTCACTCCATATGGAATCCCTTACCGAGCTTGCTTTGTGAAGATATTCAAACGCCTGTTTGTAATTCTTTTTACCTGCAGCGATGTCTGACAAGACAATGAGCCCCGACTGTTCAAAGGAAAGGTACCCCCCGGCATGAGCAAGTTCAGTTCCCTCCTTTGCAAATTTCTCAGCCTTCTGGTATTCTCCCAGCTTTTGGTAAACGTTTCCCAGGTTGACCAGCACGGCAGCACGCTCATAGTTTTTTCTTGCAAAAACCGGCGATTCAAAGGCAGCCATATAAAACTCAAGTGCTTTTCTGTAATTTTTTTCCAATAATTCAACATTCCCAAGATTGATCAGACTTGAAAAATAACTGTCGATGCGGTTATTCTCCTTGGCCAGCTCCCGTGCAGTGTTCAGGTAATGCCTGGCCGAGTCGGGAATGAAATTCACCTCATTATAAAGCAGCCCGGTATTCTGAAGGATCGCGATCCTGAAATCGAGGTTCCCGACAGAATCATTCAAACGAGTGGCTTCCCTTAATGCCTCAATTCCTTTCCTGAAATCCTTCATGCCGATGTAAATATTCCCCAGTGCAATGCAGTTGGCAACCTCGTTTACCTTATCACCGGCAACGGCATTTAATCTTTTTGCTTCCGCCAGGTAATGGATGGCCTCAACATAATTCGCTTTGCTGGTATAATTCCCGGCAAGGTCGGAGAGCGTCTTGGTATAGTGCCTCACGGTTTTATTGTCACCGGCCGATTCAATGGCCCTCTTATAGAAATATTCCGCACTGTCGAGCTGCCCGAATGAATGATAAAAAACCCCCAGGTTATCGCCTACCAGCACCTGCATCGCTACCTGGTTATGATCATCGGCCAGGGCCAGCGCTTTTATAAAAATCCGTTTTGCACCGGGAATATCATTCTTCCTCCACTTTACCATAGCGATCGTATTGTATCCGCGGATGAAACCATATGGGAATTTAATACTTTCAGCCATCTTTACGGCACGCAAACTGATGGCTTCTGCTGAATCCAGACTGACCGGCAGGCTAAATCTCGCATAATCAAGCAACAATAAAACCTTGGTTGTGTCTTCACTTTTACTGGCATTAATGAGTTGAAGCAGACTGTCGGCAACCGGTTGTTTTTGTCCAATCCCGGCAAATGATATCAGGATCAGGAAGATCAGAAGTAACGG
>CAYHCQ010000196.1:0-4937 GCA_964355115.1 uncultured Prolixibacteraceae bacterium
ATTAAAGTTCAAATAATGAAGCTGTGCCTGGTATTTTTCTTGGAACGGAATATTAGGCCACCAATAGCTTTTCGGTCCGAGCGTCCATGGCACAGGGCCAAAAACAACTTTCGTTTCACCATGCGCCGGGATGGTGGCGACCACTGTAGGAATCTTCGGATATTCCCAAGGACGCTTATTCCATGAACTGAGCGTCGCACCGATTGAAACGGCCCGCACCTTGCCAGTAGTATTCCGAAGCCAGACCTCGCATGTAAGTTCGCGACGCGAAACCGATGGGTGTACAAACACTTCTCCGACATGGATTGCGGGCAGAATGGCAAGGTCGACCGAGCGCACAATGCCATAGCCGACCTTTGAATTCCCGTGCCATCCGGCCCATGTATTTGCCTCTGCACATGATGTTGAGTCATTGCCATCCGGGTAATCCCACCCGACGGCTACTTCTGCAGTTTTCTTTTCGCCGGGCTTGATGTAATGCCGCCTGTGGAACCCCTTCACCTTCAATACCTGTTCTTTTCCAGGCTTTGCCAGAGCAGTTAGGTCGATTTCGAAAGGCACCTGCGGTCCATGATGTTCACCAACCCAATGATTATCCAAATAGACCTCGCATCCGTATGTGACAGCGCCGAATTTGATCCGCACAGCCTGTTCCTGATACAGAACTGGTATTTTAATGTTGCGTTCATATATAACAAAGTCCTTCACGTCCCTCATCTCTTGGATACGTGGCATCTGATGATCGGAGTTCCAGCCGCCACCCGGGACCTTGATTGGCCTCGCAGGGCCTCCATCGCAGCTTAACATCCAGGCTGTATCAGAGGCAAGGTCAATCTCTGTAATCTTGACGATCTCATTCTTTTTATTCTTATTGATTCCGGCAGAATTCAGGGCAGGAAGACAGCCAGGCTTTAACTCCTTCCGCCTCACTACAAATGATGAGAGTAACACGATTGATAAAATCGATGTGAATACAAAGGCAAAAACTGTCTTTCTATGGTTCATAATCAGATTCATATTCCTATAATCAAAATAAAACCGATCTACGGGTGATTTTTCTTTTAGTGCTTATCGGGAACTCTGATAAAGAATCACTTCCTCCCCTTTCTTTAGGTTCAACTCAAACAACCCGGATTCGACTTCCTTTTTTGTAATGGAAAGCGAAGAAGTAGTAAAAGGACCTGTAAATCCGGGTTTGATTTTGCATGGTGCGCCGGCCAGGCTTCTGATTTTAACCCAAAGTGTTTTGCCGTTAAGACGTTCGGCACTGACCAGAAAAGCCCCCTCTGTCCGTAAGTCATGAAACACTACATTTTCCCAGTCTAACGGAATTGCCGGAAAAATACGGATACGGTCGCCCCAGCTTTGAAGCAACATGTCTTGCAATGCCTTGGCAGCGAAAAGCGAACATTCAATAACCGGAGAGCCTTCGATATACATCGTATTGGGCATTACGAACCGTTTGTCATTATGGTGCGCGAGAAGACGCTCACGTGCTTTCTCCCCGTTGCCCATCGATGAGTAAAGAAGCGAAGCAGCGGCGCTCGACCAACCATAAATCTCTTTGCCGTCCTCTACGGTAAGCCAGTGCGTGAGGGTTTTCTCTACCAATACCTTATTTTCAGGTTGCTCCACACTTAGCATGTGCAATGGCCATACCATCAGCAAGTGCGACCAGTGGCGGTGTGACTTGGCAAAGGGAACAGTTGCACCGATCATAAAGCCATTTTCATTTTGCGGATAGGCAACCAGATCACGCAAGATGCGCTCCCATTCCAGCTTTTGAGGGTCTTTAAATCCATAACGCCCGTTCAGATCGAGAAGTGTTGTGCACCCCCAGTGGAGCAGCGAGAGGTTGTAGTTGTTATCTACGTCGCCTTCAAGACTATACTCCGGTGAGTGAAGCAGCGGTAGATGGAGCTTGCCATCAGAACCGTATTTGAGTAGTTTCAGGTATAGATTGATGCTGCCTTTAAGCAACGGATAGAATGCATGTTGCTTCTGGTCAGTCACCAAAGAGTCATCCATTGAGTACCTGTATTGCTGCCAGTAGTTGAACAATGCCCATGTGAAATCGCCCGGGTTAATATAGTTCTGTGGTGCGTATGTCCCGTTGCCGCGGAGCCCTTCGTAGTCTGTGGTGTGCGGGACTGTTGCGCAGCTGTCATAGCCCCAAATGCTTTTTGCATTGAATACAAAATTGTTGCGCTTTGCATCAATGAAGCGGGTAAAAGATTCTCCCAGCTCGAGATGGTTAGCTGTATATACAGGAGAATAGGCAAGCTGGATGTTCAGGTTCCACCAGATTCGCGGCCAACTGGTAGGACGGTACCAGGGACCAAGCAGGTCGATCACCTGACGATCCTGTCGTGTCGCACACGCGAGCTTGTACATTTGAACCCAGTAAAAGCCCTCTATTTGTGTATCAGGCACCGACAGGTAACTGGCCGGATAGTAGGCGTGCCACCATGTTCGATGGCTCAGCTCGAGAGCCTCTGCAGGCATGGCTGCTACGCGACGAACGGTAGCAATGGCCGTTGCTTTGGCTGACAGGGTGGGAAACGAATCGGCAATAGTAAGGGTTAACCGACGCTTGGAGTAAGTACCCTGAACCGTCCAGGCAGTTGCATAAGCTCCACCTGCCGCACGGGGTTGAACACAGAACCTGATTTCGCCATCCTCACCTGTTTCAGGCGAAGGATTCGGTTCCCCATTTACCCTCATTTTCATCTCATCGCGGGAAACCTCAGATTTTTCAGGCTCCCAAACGAAATTAGCTTCCTTCTCTCCTTCACCGGTCTGTAAATCGACAAGCAAAACCATCTCATTGGAATGATCCATGGCCCTGAAGCGGATAACCCCTTTGTCGGTGGTTACCTCTCCGCGGACTTCAGCATCCCACAAAACCATTCGGAGAGAGCCTGACTTGATGATTCCCGCAGTTTTGAGAACCATCCCCCCAATGGGAAGACGTCCGTTATCACGCCTATGATCGGTAACATCGGAGCGGCCAAGTTCAAATCGCAACCTATTGGGACCATCAGAATAGATTGTTGTTCCCAAAAGCCCGTTACCCATAAAGGCACCGTGATCGAATTTGGCTGGCAGCGTATCCCATTGAATATCGTGACTTCCCAAAAACTTTGGCCAATCCACAGGTTCTTGCACACGTGAAAGAACAGGTTTTCTTATCTTTTCGATAGGTTTCGTTTTTGGTTTTGCCGATACCGTCGGAAACGAAAGTATGGCATTGAAAACCAGCAGTATGGCAAACATACTGAATCCTGAAATTGGTTTTAGTTTTAGTTTCATTTTATAATTCATTATATAATTAATTTATAAATTAAAGGATAAATATCTCATCTATTTATATTTCACTTCCCAATACGTTTCCTTGCTATCCTTGCGTTCTAAAACCAGTATTGCAAAATTTTTCCCGGCCGGGTGAGATTCCATTCTGGCTTTGGACCCGGCTGAAATTACTCTGATATTTTTTCGTCCATTGTTAGCCACTACAATCCGGAATGGTTCACCGCCGATGATTTTTGCAATACCCGAAAGTTTCTTTCCTGCTGAATCCCAATTAACGTCTTTCAGTTCAACCCATCCCTGAAGGACATGCCGATTGGTTGACAGAACCTGTGGATTGTCCTTAACTTTTCGAACTGAAAGCATAGCAGAATGTAAAGGTTCAAGCTCCCGCTCCACAACATCTTTTCCCGACATCTTTCCGAGATAAGCATCGTTCCAAAAGTCGTAGATGTAATAAGATGCTGTCGGATCCAGTCCGAGTGCTCCTTCTGTCACCCTGTCGCCACAAAGAGCAAAGGATATCTTTCTTTTTATGTCGCCGGCATTGAATAAAGCCACTTGATGCCAGTCCAGCGTAAGTTCCAAGTCATAGATCTGAGGATCCGCTACGCAGATGAAGGCGTCCAGCGGCCGTGCTGCGAAAGGTTCACGATAGGTCGGATATATACGCGAAACATCGCGGACGATTTCCGGCGTGAACAAATTGAATGAGGTGCCCAGGTTGATCCGGCCGCTGGTAAGGAAGAGCATGGTCAGCATCGACTGGCGGACTTCCTTCGTCAGGTCATGAACCGTCTTGGTGTCTGGATAGTAGTTGAAGACGGTACGGTTCTTGTACCAGCGCAGGCCATCGATCGTGACCATCTCCTTGGAGTAATCTTTCGAGTCGGTCCAAGTTCGTTGGATATCCACAATGCCGGCCGTCACGTCGAGGCAAGGGCGACCGGACTCGCCTAATAGGCGCTCGTCAATGCAGGCCTCTGGGCCGAGGCCTTCACGGCAAAGACGGAAGATCTCGCGATAGGCTGATGCGGTGGTGGCATGGCGGTTGTCGAAGCCGCCCTCGGGCCGCCAGCCGCTTTCAGGATAATCGAACATGATGCTGCGGACGCCGGCCTGCTTGAGCCCTTGCCAAACCGTCAGCATGTGTTTCTGGAAATCAGGATCGGTGTAGTCGAAGCTCACCAAAGGCTGGTGGTGGGGATGGCTGACGGCCAGACGGCTGATGTCATTAAAGAGCATGTAGCCGGGAAATGCGCGGGCGAAGTCGTCCGAAGGCATGCCCGTCTGAAAATAGGCGCAGGGGATGCCATCGCGCTCGGACATTGCCTGCCCCCACTTGGCGAAGGTTTCATTGGGCTGAACAAGGTGCCCGAACTTTGCCCAGTGGGCGTCGTCCCACCATCCTTGCTCGGTGTTGCCGCTGTCGTAACAATAGGTATCCGGCACCAGTTGGATGCCCACCTTGGTGTATTTCGTCAACCCGCATTTTTGCGCCGCCTCCATCTGTCCGATCAGGAGCTTGGAGTTGTTGACATTTCCCAACTTGCATAAGGCGCCCACGCCCCAGCCGCACAGCACAGGAAAGTCATAGACATTCGGATGTGCGTGATTGGCCAGACGCA
>CAYHCQ010000197.1:0-4935 GCA_964355115.1 uncultured Prolixibacteraceae bacterium
CCAGTTTTACAATGAGCCTGAAGGTGATCATCCCGAAAGAGGTAGCCAGGAAGTCGATTATGATGATTGAAAAAGGGATGAAAAAGTAGTGACCGATGATAAAGAAAGTAACCAGGTTGGTAAGGCAAAAGGCAATACTTCCCGAAAGTACTGTTGCAAACACACGCATGGCATCGCCTGTGCTTGTATAACGGATGATGCCGGCATAGGAGCGGGCGATCACAAAACTCACCGACCGCACCAGTGCCATATAGATGAGGATCTGCGGCAGGGGCTCGAGTTCGGAGAGGGGAATGGCAAAGTTGAACCGCAGCAGGTATGCCAGTACTACGGAAAAAACTGCGATCAGGAGATCGATCACGAAGATCAGCCAGCGGGGTGTGTTTTGGCGGGTTATTAACATGTGTCAAAATTAAAAAATTAATCGCGCCTACATATGAACAATTGGCCTAATATATGAACATCGGAGAAACCGCCGGACAATTTTTCTTAAATTTGTGTCGTTTACAATAAAACCATTTCCATGAAGAACACTGCTTTTACTAAATTTCACGAGGCCATGGGTGCCAAGATGGTGCCTTTTGCCGGCTACTACATGCCTCTGCAGTACGAAGGGGTAAATGCTGAGCACGAAACCGTTCGAAAGGGAATCGGTGTTTTTGATGTCTCACACATGGGCGAATTCTGGGTGAAAGGCCCGAAAGCGCTTGATTTCATTCAGTTTGTCACCTCCAACGATGCCTCCAAACTGGTGCCGGGGAAGGTTCAGTACTCCTGCTTCCCCAATGGGAAAGGGGGCATCGTCGACGACCTGCTGGTTTATAAGGTTAATGATGAAACCTACCTTCTTGTTGTGAACGCATCCAACATAGATAAGGACTGGGCGTGGTGCAATCTGAATAACAAAGCCGGGGCCACGCTCTACAATGCATCGGATGAGATCGCCCAGCTCGCAGTTCAGGGTCCGCTGGCTCTCAAGGCGATGGAGAAGCTGACCCCGACGACCATCACGGATATGGAATATTACACCTTCAAAAAACTGGATTTCGCCGGTGTTAAGGATGTGATCTTCGCCACCACCGGCTACACCGGATCGGGTGGTTGCGAGATATATATGTCGAATGAGGATGCCCCTAAAATATGGGAGGCTGTTTTCGAAGCAGGAAAAGAATACGGCATCAAACCAATCGGCCTGGCAGCGCGCGATACCCTGCGTCTTGAAATGGGGTATTGTTTATACGGAAATGATATCAACGACACCACATCACCCATCGAGGCCGGACTCGGATGGATCACGAAATTTACGGATACCAAGGATTTTATCGACAAACAATACCTGCTGAAGCAGAAGCAGGAGGGGACCACGCACAGGCTGGTCGGCTTTGAAATGGTCGACAAGGGTATACCCCGCCATGAGTATGAAATTGTGGATGCTGATGGCAGCAAAATTGGTGAGGTGACATCAGGTACCATGGGCCCGTCGGTGAAAATACCGGTAGGCATGGGCTATGTCCCCACCTCTCTGTCAAAGGAGGGGAGTACGATTCATATTAAAATCAGGGATAAAATTCTGAAGGCCCGGGTGGTGAAATTTCCTTTTTACAAGGGATGATGCCACGCATCGGGACTCGGAAACAGGAACCCGGAGTTAAATACATTTTTCAAATCTTCAAATCTTAAATCATAAAAGTATGTCAAAAGTAATCAGTCAGATCAGATCAATCCGTTGGCAGCACGTGCTTTTCATCGCTCTTATAGCCCTCATATCAGTGGGGTCAGAGGGATGCAAGTCAACCGGAAAACTGTCGAAGAAGGAGCGCAAGGCGCAGATTGAAACCGCCAAAAAGCAGTTGCAGGCGATCATTAATGGAACAACAACCCTGCCCCTCGACGAGCAGGATAAGCTCATCTCCGATATTGCGAATAAAAACTACAATGATCCTGAACTTAATGACCTGATCGTCAAGGCAACACAGACGATGAAGCGGGCATATATGGAAAGGGAAAAAGCCAAAGGACTTATGGTTGATGCGGCGAGGGCTTCACTGCTCGACATGCTTCTGAACAAGGAGAACAAAACGGCCGATCAGCTTGAAAAGGAGCTTAATGTCATCAAAGCGCAGAACCTGGGCGACAGCGAGATTGCCGACCTCATTGCGCGTGTTGACAGGAAGATCCTCGAAATGCGTACGACCGGCTCAGGGGCAAACCTCCCGGTAAAAACCCAGCTTGATAATGCCTTTCAGACCATTGCCGCCGCTGCGAAATCGGGAAACCTGGTTCAGGCCGACAATACCATCAAGAGCACACTGCAGTATTTCACCGGCGAAGATGCTCCTGTACTTATCATAATCAGCCGCGAAGGATCGACGGTTGACTACGACAAACCAACCACCATCCGCCGTTATCTGGAATTTCTCAAGGATCAGAAAGCCAGCAAGAACGCCATTGATGCGATTATGACAGATTCGAACGGAAAGATCAAAGCACTTGATTTAATTAAAAAGTAAGCAACATGAAGAAGATAATTTCATTGACCATACTCGTCATCCTGTTTGCCTCGGCAGGCATGGTTTCAGCCCAGGACAACCTCTCACCGCAGCGCAAGCAGGCCATCGACAGCCTGGCCCTCGAAAAGGTTCGCGACCTGAGCAAGTACATCAGCATAATAGGTGATAAGAAAACGCCCTGGTCGGATGCACAGCGCGTAATTGAGCGCGCAGTTGAACTCTTCATGGAGAACAGCGAAATCGGTGTATCCTCTATCAGCCGTACAGATGTAAATTACTATAAGGTGCGTGAATATTTCGACCGCCTGATGCAGCTCAACTACGACCGGGTTACCATCGACTGGTACAAAATCCAGTACGTAAGCGACCTGCAGCGTCAGCCTGATGGCACCTATGTTGGGGTCATTACTATTTACCAGCGTTTTCAGGCCTACGATAAAGAAAAAGGGCTGGTTTACGAGGATACTACCAAGAAGGATATAACCGTCTATGTAAAGCGCAAGGAGACCCAGATCGGCGGACGCCTCATCGGCTTCTGGGATGTAATGCTCGGCGATATCAGGGTAAAGGAAACTTCGAAATAGTCTGGTCTTGCTGAGAATCACCTGGATTGCACTGTTATTCTTTCCGTTAATGAGCCATGGACAAGGTTCCATCGGCTCATTTACGGGAGATGAAACTGTATTTTATGCCCAGACGAAGCAGATGAACCAGTTCTTTCTCAGGTTCAATGCCGAGGAAGATTTCAACGGCAAGCGTTTTTATACCGGGGATGCCGGTTACCGGGACATGAAAAACCGTAAGAAATATCTCAATATCCTCTTCGACAATTCAAGTCCGCTCATAAGTAAAGACATCAAATTTGTTTTTGTAGAGGATGTGATGAACAAAAAGAACCCGGTCTACCTCGATTTTCAAAAGCCGGGCTGGTTTGCAGAGGTCACCGCAACCTTCATGTACAAGAAAGAAAAGGTCAACATCATCATGTACCTGAAAATCGAAAAGCAGAATGGCGGGTATAAGTGGATGTTTTCAAACATCTATTTCAACAGGTTTGAATCGTGGTTCGCCCACGTGAGTGATACCGTCAACCTGAAATATTTTATTCACCCGATGAGCCACGAACTCGATTTCATGAACCTTCATAAGATCTTCAGGGAGCCGGAAAAGATGGACTATTACCTGGAGACCAATTACAATCCCGACATGCTGGCTCTGTTCACCATGGAACTGAAAAACGGGAATCTGAGTTTTGTCGAGGTCAACAGCGTTAAATTTCATATTTTCCAGGTTCCGAACTGGTACTTCGAAGTCTCCTATTTCAACCGGAATAATGTTAACTCCGGATGGCTTATCTCCAATCTCCTCCGTGTGACCGAACCGGAAAAGAGGGCGCTGTTGCGCAATTACACGCATGTAAATTAAGTTCGCATGAGGAAATTCTCCATTTTTATCCTGATGGCCCTGGTCATCTGCACGAATATATCATTCGGTCAGAAGAAAACGACCACGAAGAAGCCCGCTTCCAAGTCGAAAACAACGACCGGCAAACCACAGGAAAAGAAGCCTGGGACCGGAAATACTACGGTCGAACTTAAAGCCGGAACCATTCCGGCAACCCAGATCGATACATTTAAACAACAGGTTGTCCCGCTCGTCAACTTTTTCGTAAGTACGCTGAACTTTCTCGCCGATCCGCGCAATCCGGTCAATGAAAAGCAGACCGTGATCACCCAGAGCTATCTGAAATTTACATGGGATGCAGAGGCACAGGTGGAAGACGACCTCGATGAAACCCGGCTGGTTCCCTTGTACAAGGATATGCCTTCATACCTGACCGACGTCAGTTTCTTTTTTAAAGGGGCGCGGTTCAGCTACACTGTTCAGGATGTAAATGTGCTTTCGAACGAACAGGGACTTACCTATTTCCGGGTCACCGCCAACCGCAATCTCAAAGGAATTACCCTGAATGGCGATTCAGTAAATTCGAACAAAGTGCGCTACATCGAGTTGAATTATGATGAGACAAAACAGCAGCTTAAGATCGTAAGTGTTTATACCACCAAGCTCAATGAGAGGGACGATATGAGGAACTGGTGGAACGGTTTGTCGCAGGACTGGAAAGCTGTTCTCTCGGAAGGGATGATGCTTGAGGGTACATTGCCGATGGCACAGGTGCAGAGTTTTAACGATTCTCTTGCCATCGTGGGAGGTGAGAAAACACCAATTATGGGGTCTGAATTTTACCAGTTCCTGGGACAAATAATTCATCTTACCAAAGTAAATCTGGCCGGTAACAGATCGATTTCTGACCTGGCTCCGCTTGGGAAGATATCCTCACTTAAGGAGGTTAATATTTCGGGCACCCCGATTAGTGACCTGATGCCGCTGCGCAACCTCAATAACCTGGAGGTTCTCGATATCT
>CAYHCQ010000198.1:0-4879 GCA_964355115.1 uncultured Prolixibacteraceae bacterium
GGAAAGCCGATTCGGTGATCGTTGAAGCCATGTGCTCCTCTGCAACCACACTCTCCTGGACTGTTCCGGCAACCTCTGTCAGCGAGGTGAATGTACTCGGGGAACAAATTCAGCTGTTGTGGGAAAAATATCCTAAAGCGCTGAAAGGGTATAAAGCATCCTACCTTCGCTTTAAGCCTTACGAGACAAAATTTGTGAGGGTGGTGCTGCGGTGAGTCAAGCGCCAGGTTAACGCCGGGTTTTAACCCGGTGATATGGCGACTCACGCCCGCTGTTGCACCAGTGCGTGGACTGAAGTCCACGTAATAAGCCGGGATAGCATCGCATCCACCAAGACATGCCCCGCATGTCGCAGGTGAAAAGCTAACCCCAGGTTTTAACCTGGGGGTTGCAGGCCGTCTTCCTCTATTTCCTGCACTTAAGTGCAGAAGCAAGGCACGTATCTCTTCTCCATGAGGTGAAGGGACCGGGGGATGAGGTGCTATAATTATTGAAAATATGGTACTTATTGTTATAACAATAAAAACATTTTCTACCTTTATCCTATCATTCATATAGCTACTTATGATAAGGGTCACCATACAACAATCCCATGATCAGAACATTTCATGATTGGCGGCCTGTTGGGCTTATAATGCGTATAATCGCCTTTGTTCTCATCATTTTCACCTTGGTGCTGGATGGTATAGGACAATCCCATGCCGAAATCCGAAATGTCGACTTCACAGTGAGGAACGACAGTATGTTTGTGACTTACGATCTTGGCAAAGCCTCGAAACAAGAACGGTTTGAAATCACATTGCAAATTAGCACTGCTGCGGGTAAGACCATTAACCCTTTAACGGTGACTGGCGATGTGGGTAAAAATATCGCAGGAGGTAAATCAAAACAGATCGTCTGGAATATCGGCAAAGACAACATGGTTATCAATGAAGAGATTGCAGTTGAAGTCGTTGCTACAGCCCTGGTAGATGAGGTGAAATTTGTGTCCCGTGGCAAAGCATTACTCCTGTCGGCAGTCGTTCCCGGTCTTGGCATCACAAAACTTAACAATGGTGAACCCTACTGGATCATGGCCTTCGTCGTCTACGGGGCAGCAGCGGGCTCTTACCTGTATCTCTCTTTGGCAGATCAGAATTATACCAAGTATCTGGATGCACGAACCGAAAGTGAAAGAAATAGTCTTCACTCGACTGTACAGAGCCAGAAAACCATTTCAGAAGTGCTGATGTACACAGCTGGCGCCATGTGGCTTGGCAATATGATTTGGACCCTTGCCACTCCCAACAAAACCAAACCCGGCACTAAGGGGCTCAGTTTTGGAGGCTCCTATGATCCTTGGGCAAAAGCCCCGGTTGTAAACATAAAATATAATTTCTGATCATAGATTATGAGATATCTATACTTGATTCTCGGGTTGTTTTTCTTATCGCACACCGGATTTTCCCAGAACAAACAGGTGATTTCCGGCAAGAGCGCTTTTAAACCGGTAAAAGCCGGCAAGGTGCAGGCAGTTAAAAAGGTTAAAAACGTTCCCGATCTGATCATCAAGGAGGAGGCGTTTGAAGATCCGAACAACAACAATACCATCAATGGAAATGAAAATTCTGCAATCCGGTTCAAAATTGAGAATATCGGTACAGGTGTGGCTAACTATGTAATGGCGATAGTCTCAATGAAAAACAAACCAATAAATGGACTTGAATTTCGTGCCACAACCATCATTGGGCAGATAAATCCCAATGAAATTAAAGAGGTAAGAGTGCCCATTCAGGGTAAAAATGACCTGGAACGGGGGCTCGCTGAATTTAAAATTGAAGTTAAAGAAGATCGCGGTTTTGATGCTTTCCCGCTGGAGCTGAAAATTGAGACCCTACCTTTTCAGCCTCCCCATGTAATTGTGGCCGATGCAAAATTCAGCACCGATAATGGAGGAAAGCTAAAGTTGAATACCCCGATCCAGATGAAATTTTTGGTGCAGAACGTCGGAAACAGCGATGCAATGGATGTTAATGTTTACTGTGCCTTGCCAAACGGCGATTGTGTGCTTACCGGCGAATCTGATAAATTCCAGATTGGCCGGCTTGAAAAAGGCGAGAGTCGTGAGTTTGAGTTTTTATTTGTCGCCACCCGCCGGTATACCTTGAAAGAAATCCCAATCCGGCTTTCTGTCAGTGAGAGTTTCAATAAATATGGCCAGGATACTACCATCTCAGTCAATCTCGATCAGGACCTGCTGGCCCAAAGTAAGGTTCTTATAGCGGCAATTCCCACCGCCAGTGAGCAGGTTCAGAAAGTTTCATTGTCCTCTTCTGTCGATAAAAATATTCCGTTTGTTGCTACGGTCAACAACAAAAAATTCGCACTGATCATTGGAAATGAAGATTATTCGAAATATCAACCGGGTCTGCAAAACGAAATGAATGTGTTGTTCGCCCGAAACGATGCTTCGGTTTTCAAAGATTATGTCGTCAGGGCATTGGGCTTTCCCGAAGAGAATGTTTACCTGCTCCTGGATGCTACAACAGGTGAAATGAGCCAAAAGATAGATCTCATTAGCAAACTTGTTACGAAGACCGGCCCGGATGCCGAACTTTTGTTTTATTATGCAGGACACGGCTTGCCTGATGAATCAACGCATACCCCCTATCTGATACCAGTAGACGTGAACGGATCAAATCTTTTTTCAGCTATTAAGCTATCCGATCTTTATAAGAAATTCGGAGAAACCGGCGGTAAGCGGATTACGATCTTCCTTGATGCGTGCTTTTCCGGCGGAGGCCGTGAATCGGGGCTGCTTGCTGCACGAAGTGTTAAAATTAAACCTTCTGATGAAATAATTGGGGGAAATATGGTCGTTTACTCCGCTACCAAAGGCGAGCAATCTGCATTACCATATAATAGCGAAAAACATGGACTGTTCACTTTCTATCTGTTAAAGAAGCTCCAGGAAACAAGCGGAAACCTAAGCTATGGCGAACTTGCCGATTACCTGTCAAAAACAGTCTCAATCAATTCTTTAAAAATCAACCAGAAGGAGCAGGACCCGGAGGTTGTAGTAAGTCTTGATGTACTGGCTGTCTGGGAGGGGTGGAGGTTGAATAATTAGGAATTAAGAGTTAAGTTAAGAATTAGGAGTTCAAATTCAGGATATGAAATGAATACTAGTAAGTGTTTTTCGGTAGTCTTTGTGATTATAATCGTTGGTCTGTCGTTTCTGAGTTCTTGCACCAAAGATTTCTCCCGTCGTGCTTGCGTGCTAACCGAGTCAATGGATAAGCCTACTGCCATGGCAAGCGGGAAGGTGATAGATCTGGGACAGACAACGATCATCAATCATGGTTTTTGCTGGGACAGTATGGGATTTCCTTCCATTGACAGCAGGGTGATTCAACTGGGAAAGCTCCAGCAAACAGGTGGGTTCAGTGTAAAAATTCCCGGGTTATCTCCCAATAAAGTCTACTATATTAAGGCTTGGGTTTCATCGCAGAAAGGTATTGAATATGGCGATCTGTTAAGTTTTATTACCCCTGACCTTCCGTCAGTAATTTTGCAGGTTCCAACGGAAATTACCGACACCAGCGTCAATTGCAGCGTTGATGTCTCTTCCGATGGTGGCGCTCCCATTGTTGGCCGGGGTTTGTGCTGGAAACCACAGCAAGCCCCCGATACCAATAGCGCAGTGTTCAGGGACAGTATTTTATCCATCGGTTCTTTTAACCACTCAATTCGGGGTTTGGCCGCCGCTACAAAGTATTTTATTCGTGCCTATGCCCGAAATATCTATGGTATCCGATATTCTGACGAAGCCACTTTTACAACAGCCCAGGGTGCTACCATACCGGTAGTAACAACCTCTGATGCCTCCAATATCGGAATCAACACAATAACTTCCGGAGGAGAAGTCACCTTTGATGGAGGTGAAGCTGTTACAGTCCGTGGTGTATGCTGGAGCACCTCACCTTACCCAATCATCGACCAGAATAAAACCTCAGATGGAGCAGGTCAGGGTCAGTTTGTGAGTACAGTCTCAGGCCTGAATGCCAATACCACCTATTATCTCAGAGCTTATGCAACAAATGACATCGGAACAGGCTATGGTGAGGAAAAAACCTTCACGACCTTGCCAAATCCCGGGATACCAACCGTCATCACGGCCTCCATTACCAACATAACCTCAACATCGGCAACTTCTGGCGGAACCGTCCTGAACGATGGCGGGGCTGATGTGACTGTACGTGGTATCTGCTGGAGTACTTCACCAAATCCGGTCAGCTCAGATTTCCACACGATAGATGGAGCCGGTCTTGGATCTTTCGTGAGTGAGATCACCGGACTTGTATCAGGTACGAAATATTATGTGCGAGCCTATGCCGCAAATAGCGCAGGTACCGCTTATGGAAATGAAGGAAGCTTCACTGCAGGGCAAAGTATCACCGCGCCCACAGTTACCACAACCGAGGTTGTCAACATAGCCCAGACTACTGCCACATGCGGTGGAAATGTAACCTCCGATGGTGGTGCCCCGGTCACAGTACGTGGTGTTTGCTGGAGCACCTCTTCAAATCCTACAACGTCCGACAGCAAGACCGAAAATGGATCAGGAACCGGAGGATACCTGAGTTCAATAACGGGATTGACAGAAAATACAACTTATCATGTTCGTGCCTATGCCACCAACAGCGCCGGGACATCGTATGGGAACGAGAGAATTTTCATGACATTAACGGCAATTTCAGCGCCTGCTGTCACAACTGCTCCGGTAACAAACATGACCAACAATTCTGCCACTTCAGGAGGAACCGTGACCAACGATGGAGGTGCATCGGTAACTGCACGGGGAGTCTGCTGGAGCGTAAACAACAATCCTACCATTGCT
>CAYHCQ010000199.1:0-4797 GCA_964355115.1 uncultured Prolixibacteraceae bacterium
GGTTATGCACATCCCTCCTTCGCCCGAGGTAATGATCTTGTTTCCGAAAAAACTGAAGCAGCTTATTTTACCTAAGGTCCCGACTTGTTTACCTCTGTATCTGGCGCCCAATGCCTCTGCACAATCTTCAATGACAATAAGGTTAAACTCCCTCGCGATCTCCATGATTTCATCCATGGCCGAAGGATTCCCGTAAAGATGCACAGGGATGATTGCCCGGGTATCCGGCGAGATGGCTTTTCTGATGTGATCCGAAGAGATATTCCAGGTATCATTCAATACATCCGTAAGGATCGGGGTTGCCTGGCAATACCTTACACTGTTGGAAGTAGCGATAAAGGTCAGATCGGGAACGATCACCTCGTCTCCTTCAGTAATTCCGGATGCAGCAAGTGCCAGGTGGAGTGCAATGGTACCATTGTGCGTGGCAATGGCATGTTTAACGCCGTGGTAAGCCGCGAAACTCTTTTCGAAATTTTCGATATAGGGTCCGATTGAACTTACCCAACCGGAATCGAGTGCATCCAGAACATATTTTCGTTCGTTCCCGAGAAATGTTGGCCGGGCTATATTGATCTGCTTTTTGATCATTTGTTCAATTTATCCGGAAAGAAATCGGTGTTTCGGTAAATTATCACTGTGCGGTTCTTGTTTATCGGGTTTAGCCAATGAACAAGCCAGTCGGTAAACCCTGGCTCGATGGTGGTTTCGTAAACAAGATTCGGGAACTGAAGACTTGCTTTTTTGATGAGCAGATCGAGGCCCTGATCTCCGGTAAAAAGGATGAACCTGGGCTGATATTCGGCTTTATTCCTTGAATACCTGCTCAATAGGGTGTCGGGGTTAGAACCGCCTACGTCATCACTGGCAAAATGCGGCCACTGTCCGAGATAGAATTTGGGTGGTTGTTCTGGGCTGCCTTCAGCATCAAGAATAACTAGCTCCTTAAGATCTGAATACTTTGAAAGGTATCTCATGCTTTCGACCCGCGCTTTTTTTGAATAGGTGAAGGTGACAACCAGCAGGAAAATTGTGTTTAAACACCAGAATAAAATCCAGGAAGACCTGAGAAGCCGTGGCCGTTTGTTCCAGAAGCCGGAGCCGCCCGCAAATTCACTCCACCCCACAGCGCCGATCATAATTAGCAGAGGCACAAACGGCATGATGAACCTCTCCTGTTTGTTTGGGAAATAGGAGTGGAAAATGAAAAAGAGCGTCATCGGCAGGAAAAAGATCAATAATTTCTTCCATTTTCTGAGAAATCCAAAAAACAGAAACAGGCTGACCGGTGGAATCAGCAAACCCAGGATGGTTAAAAAGTAGTTGTACCAGGGCTGACTGATATAGTCGTTCCGTTCGGTAATGCAAACATTAATATATCCCAGAATTTCGGCAAATGGATAGCCCCAGATTGCTGAATCAACCACACCCTGGACTGCGATTACCGGCAAAACCGATCCAAGCGTCAGGGCGGTAAGTTTTTTCCACTCCATCTGAAACAGCAGGATAAGCCCGATTCCGAAAGGAAAGAATACTGTCTGAGGCCGGATATTAAAGGCAAATCCAAAAAATATTCCGGCAAGGAGATATGAAACGAACAGTTTGCCGGCCGGTTTTTCCTTAATAATCATCCAGTAGCTCAATACCAGGAGCGGGACACAGGTCATTTCAACAAGATTGTGCACACTCATCCATGGCATGAACCACATGACTGCAAGAAGAAGTCCCGCCAGACTGGCTGCTCTCTTGCCGCCAAGAATCTCAGCAATGCGGTATCCGAAATATACGGTAAACAACGAAAAGGCACCATGAAGCATCCTGACAATGAACATTTTCCATTGGGGATCGGTAAGTCCTATCCAATGCAAGAGGGAGAACAGAAGATAATGTATTCCCGGATAGAACCAATTGTGACCTGTCGGACCAGTATTCCCGGGGGAACCGGGCAGCCATGAATTATAATCATGACCGTCAACCCACGACTGGGCCGACTCGATAACAATAAAATGGTCGTCGAACATTCCCCAGCCCCTGGCGAAAATTGCCGCCAGCAACCTGAAAAGGATTGCCAATCCCATAATAATCACAAGAGGTTTCTCTTCCCAGGTCAGTCTAATTTTAGCTATCACCATTTCACCATCTATTATGCCAGCATGCTCCACTCGTAATACATATAACCCAACTGCACCGGGTTGAGGCACATCAGAGGAATCTGGGCATCGTTGAACATAAGCCGCTCATTCCAGTCAGAAAGACTGAATCCCGGAACGTCAATATTGGGATGCGTCATGATCATGACGAGATCTGCCCGCTTGTAAACGCTGTAAGAGATTATCTGGGCTGTAAAATCGCCTGGCTTTTCTGCTTTGGTAATTTCATAGGGAATCTTTTCGGCATCAAAAACATCGGTTATCTGCCGGGTGATTATGCTGATCCTGCTGTTTAACCCGGCCTCCTTCTCAACAGCCTGGAAAAGATGGATGGTGGAGTTAAACAGTTTGGCCATCAGTTTTACCCATTGCACCGCCTGGCGGGGGTCAACGTCATTGCCAACCGGGAAGACTATGTTATTGTAGCCATCCTTGAAAGAGCGTTTCTGCACGACAACAACAGGTATCGGGGAATCAATTACAACCTTGAGCGCATAGCTTCCAAATACAAACTGAAGCCCCTTTTTCCCATGGGTTCCAAGAACCATGATGTTCGCCTTGATCTGCGTGGCCACTTCGTTTATGGTGCTGAATATGCTGCCTTCAACCGCCATGGTATCCACCGTTACCGGATATTTTTTTTCATAGTACTTCTTGTACTCTTTCAGCCGCCATTCGATATATTCGGGGCCGACATTTTTTTTCTTCAGCGCGGCTTTGGTCTCCTTGTTGATCACATGGAGTATACACACTTTATAACCTAAGAACCGGGCCAGTTTTACGCCGTGTGAAATGGCATTGCCGCAGGTTTCCGAGAAGTCGGTCGGGATCATCACAATGCTGTTGAACTTTTTTTCTTCATTTGCCTTTGCCATGGAAGTTGGATTTACGATTTACGATATTAGATTTACGATTTATTTAGTCACAGAGTCACAGAGTCACAGAGTCACAGAGTCACAGAGTCACAGAGTGTTTTTACTATTTTGCCATTTTGCCATTTTTCTAATCTCCTCCAGATTGCTTTCTTTCTTCTCTCCCCGGAGTTTCTTTGCCGAAGCGGTGAAATATTCATGCTCTGAAAGAAATTTTACCTGTATATCCAGCCACTCGCGCAGGTTTGTACGGAGAATATTGTTTACTTTCCATTCCAGTTGTAACTGGAAGGAGTGGATGAAAAAATCGTCACGGCCAAGGTAATCCAGATCGGCATCGCAAAGAATCTGTTCCTCAGGGGTTATTGCCCTTTGGGGAAGCTTCGTGATCATGATCAGGGCGGAAACCGATTCGATCTCCACCGGGGTATAACCAAAGCCCGGGAGTATTTCACGAACAAGAGCAGCAGATGCCTCTTCGTGCTCCCGATACCTGACGAGCATACCGGCATCATGCCACAGGGCTGCAGTCTGGAGAATCCGTGGATCTGCTCCGGTTGGCACTTCAAGACCAATAAGCCGGCAGGTTGACTCGTAAACATCAAGCGTATGCTCAACACAATGGTAGGAGAGTTCGGGACGCAACTGTTTGCGCAGGAGGGAGATGATATGTTCTTTTGCTCCGTTGAAGTCCATTTTATCCCTGTTTGAGGGGTAAAAATAGGAAAAAAACGGATACTCTAGCAGTGTTTTAGCTGCTTTATTGCTTCAGCCGGATCGGGGGCGGAAAAAATGGTGTTTCCTGCAACCAGTACATCGATGCCGGCTTTTACAAGTTCAGGAGCGTTTTCAAGGTCTACACCACCATCTACTTCAATGATGGCCGGGGAGTTGCTTCGCAGAATAAGTTCTTTCAGTTGCCGGCTCTTGTCGTAGGTGTTAGTGATGAATTTCTGGCCGCCAAATCCAGGGTTTACCGACATAAGCAACACAAGATCAACATCACGGATTATATCTGCAAGCAGTTTTACTGAAGTGTGAGGATTCAGCACCACACCTGCTTTTGCGCCTGAGTTTTTTATTGCATGAATGGTTCTGTGGAGGTGGTTACAGGTTTCATAGTGTACCGATATCCAATCTGCCCCTGCTTTTCTGAACCGGTCAATGTAACGGTCGGGATCAACGATCATAAGATGAACGTCGAGTGGTTTTTTGGCGCACCTGGCGACCTTTTCAATAATGGGAAATCCAAAGGAAATATTAGGTACAAAGAGGCCATCCATCACATCCAGGTGAAACCAGTCGGCCTCACTCCGGTTCACCATTTCAATCTCCTTTTCCAAATTCAGAAAATCAGCGGAAAGCAGGGACGGCGCTATAAGATGAGCCATTGGAAATTTACGATTTACGAATTAAGAATTACGATTTCACCATCCCACATCCCACATCCCACATTTCACATCCCACATCTCACATCCCGCTACCCAAGATAGGTCTTTAGTATCTTACTTCTGCTGGTGTGCTTTAGTCTGCGGATGGCCTTCTCCTTGATCTGGCGGACACGTTCACGGGTGAGATCGAATTTTTCGCCGATCTCCTCAAGGGTCATCGGATGGCTTCCATTGAGTCCGAAATAGAGACGGATCACATCGGCTTCGCGCTGGGTGAGGGTGCTAACCGCACGTTCAATTTCACGTTTCAGCGATTCGTATAAAAGTCCGTTATCGGGGGTTGTATTCTCCTCGCTGCGAAGAACATCATACATTGTGTTGTCT
>CAYHCQ010000200.1:0-4794 GCA_964355115.1 uncultured Prolixibacteraceae bacterium
GCCCACAGCGCCACCGGTGATCACCAGCAACCTGAATGCATCAACAACAGTTAATCAGCCATATACCTATACGATCACGGCTTCCGGAACAGGCCCGATCACCTATAACGCTACAAACCTGCCTGCCGGCTTGTCGTATAATGCAGGAACCCACCAGATCACCGGAACTCCCACTACACCCGGTACCTATAATATTACCCTCACTGCCACCAATGCTGGGGGTACGGATACCAAAACACTGGTACTTACTGTAGGTGCGCCGCCAACAATCACAAGTTCCCTTACAGCCTCGGGTATTGCAGGAACCCAGTTCTCTACTTACACCCTTACAGCCTCAGGTTCCGGCCCGATCACCTACAATGCCGTTAACCTGCCTGACGGACTTACTTTCAATCCGAACAACCAGACCATCAACGGAACCCCCAACAATGCGGGAGTCACCAGCGTCACTTTGACTGCCACCAACGCTTACGGGTCTGACGTCAAAGTACTTGTGATCACGATCATTGCAGGGACTCAACCCCCGGTGATCACCAGCAGCCTCATAGCAGCGGGAGAGAAAAACCAACCGTTCAGCTATGCAATTACTGCCACAGGAACCGATCCGATTGTATTCAATGCGACCGGATTGCCCCCCGGCCTGAGTTTCAGTGGGAACATTATCAGTGGAATCCCTACAGCAACAGGGACCTTCAACATTCCGCTTACCGCAACCAACGTTGCCGGTGTTGATAATAAAACACTGGTACTGACCATCGTTGCACAGGGAAGTACGACCGATACAGATGGTGATGGAGTGATGGATAATCTCGATGCTTATCCGACAGATCCTACACGGGCATTCAACTCATACTATCCGAACGAGGTTGACTATGGCTCTTACGCTTTCGAAGACCTCTGGCCTGCGTACGGTGATTACGACTGCAACGACCTTGTCATGAACTTCAACTATAAAATCGTCACGAATGCCCAGAACAAGGTAGTTGACCTGATCCTCAAGTGCCAGATCATGGCCGCCGGAGCCTCTCTTAACAACGGTTTCGGGATATCCCTGAACACACCTCCGGGCAACGTGGAAAGCATTACAGGTTGCATCAAGCTGGGTAATGCCATCAACATTGATCCCAAGGGATTTGAGATCGGGCATACCGACAATACCGTCTTTTTCCCGGTAGATGCCGTGAATACAATGCTTGGGAACGGTATGGTCAATACCAGTCATGGCGGAAATACGGTGCAGACCTCAGTACAGACTGTCACGGTGCATTTCTCGACTCCGCCAGCCAGCATTGGCACACCGCCCTATAATCCGTTCATCTTTGTCGACCAGGAGCGGGGCCATGAAGTCCACCTTAAAGACAAACCTCCTACCGTGCTGGTGAACCCGGAATACTTCGGCACCGAGAACGATGCTTCGAATCCTGCACAGGGACTGTATTACCGGTCAGCTTCAGGTTTGACCTGGGCGGTTGAAGTTCCGTCGAGCTTTAACTGGCCGCTCGAATCGAAGGATATCCTTACCGCTTACCTGCACTTTGCAGAGTGGGCCCAGTCTTCCGGCAGCTTATATCCCGACTGGTATATGAATAAGCCGGGATACCGGAATCCTCAGAATATCTATTAGGCTTTAAAATTTCATCTTTAGGGAGGCAGTCTGGCACCAACAGGCTGCCTCCTTTTTTTTGGGAATCCTGATGCAGGATGATGGATTGCAAATAATTCCGGACATTTCAGTAAATTTGCGGCTCAAAATATTTTTATGGAACACCTCAGAAGATCGAAGATCTGCGATTTGCTAAAGTCGAAGGAGCAAGGTAAGAAAGTACTGGTGAAGGGATGGGTACGCACCCGTCGGGGGAACAAGAATGTGAATTTCATCGCCCTCAACGATGGGTCGGTGGTGCATCACATCCAGGTGGTGGCTGAGGTGGCGAATTTCGATGAGAATATGCTGAAACTTGTGACCACCGGCAGCTGCATCGCCGTGAAAGGAACCCTCGTGGAGTCGGTAGGACAGGGGCAGAGCGTGGAGATCCAGGCCCGGGAGATCGAGGTTTACGGCACTGCCGATCCCGAGACCTACCCCCTGCAAAAGAAGGGCCATACACTCGAGTTCCTGCGGGAGATCGCCCACCTGCGCCCGCGCACGAACACCTTTGGCGCCGTGTTGCGCATCCGGCATGCCATGGCCTATGCTATCCACAAATATTTCAATGACCAGGGGTTTTTCTATATCCATGCCCCCATCATTACCGGCAGCGATGCGGAAGGGGCAGGCGCGATGTTCCGCGTGAGTACCCTCGACCCTAAAAACCCACCGCTCAACGAGGCCGGCGAAATTGATTACTCCCAGGATTTCTTCGGAAAAGAGACGAAACTTACCGTGAGCGGACAGTTGGAGGGTGAACTTACCGCCATGGCCCTGTCGCTGGTTTACACTTTTGGTCCTACTTTCCGGGCCGAGAACTCCAACACCCCGCGACACCTGGCCGAATTCTGGATGATCGAGCCGGAGATGGCATTTTACGACATCACCGACAACATGGACCTGGCCGAGGACTTTCTGAAATACCTTATGCAATATGCCCTCGACCACTGCATCGATGACCTGGAGTTCCTCAACAAGATGTACGATAATGAACTCATCGACCGCCTGAAAGGGGTGATCGGAAGCAGTTTCGAGCGACTTACCTACACAAAAGCCGTGGAGATCCTGATGGCATCCGGACAAACATGGGAATACCCCGTTTCCTGGGGCGCCGACCTGCAGGCTGAGCATGAGCGCTACCTGGTGGAAAAACACTTTGGCAAGCCGGTGATCCTGACCGATTACCCCAAAGACATCAAGGCCTTCTACATGAAGCAAAACGCCGACGGCAAAACCGTTCGCGGCATGGATGTGCTCTTCCCCAAGATCGGCGAGATCATCGGCGGGTCGCAGCGTGAAGAGAACCTCGACGCCCTGATGAACCGCATTCATGAGATGAATATTCCCGAAAAGGATGTGTGGTGGTACCTCGACACCCGCAAATTCGGAACCACACCCCACGCGGGCTTCGGACTCGGTTTCGAGCGCCTCATCCTCTTCGTCACCGGCATGGCCAACATCCGCGACGTGATCCCCTTCCCCCGTACACCGAAGAATGCGGAGTTTTAAGCGTGACGCGTGACACGTGACACGTGACGGAAATCTGCGAAAAACAGCCCCTTTCAGGGTTTGAAAAATTTCACGGAGGTTCACGGATCTGGCTTTCCGCCATAATCACCATTTCCCGATAAAAATTCCGGCCCGCCATCCGGCCCGGTGAAATATTCGTATTGATAAGGCAATCAACCTCTTTTTATTTTTCTTCCCGTTTCTCTTTCCGTTATCCGGAAAGAAATCATTCCGAATTTCCCAGTTGCATTATGCTCTGATAAACAATACATTAGCCCGGATGTAAAAACTCACTAAAACAAATCCGGACGCTATGAAAAAAGTACTTCTTGTAACCCTGTTTCTACTTGGCCTCGGCGCCATGAAAATCATTGGTGATATCCTGGGCCCTTATATCATGCATGGAGGAGAGACCCTTATGGTTGAGATCGATTCGAGGGAGTGGGGTGTTATTGTACAGTCAGAAGATCATATAACGGTGGATGTATGGATTAGTGAAGCAACAAAAAAGTCTATTCACGTTTAATTCAAAATTTATGAAAACTTTCAAATAGATCTTGATTTTTATTTAATCTGCATTTCTAGGAAATGCACAATCGACATGGGTTAATTTATCTAGTGATATTCCTGCCAAACCAAGAGTACCAAGAGTAACACTTCTGTCCTTTTCTTATCTTTGTTATAGATGTCTTTGTGTTAGAATCCTTTTATGAAAAAAATCTTATTAAATATAGTTCTGGTTATCACCTGTACTTTTACCTTATCTTATGAAGCGCATTCCCAATCTTCCTTTTCATTCCAATATTCCACTCTGCTCGACGATGTACCTAATGATGTGATAGAAACCCCGGATGGAGGCTACATTGTATCAGCAGTGACCGGAACGTATTCACCAAGGTACTATTCCACTCTGTTAATTAAGCTCAATTCGTTCGGAGATACAGTGCAAACAAAAATAATTTCTAAGAGTTCCGGGAGTTGCATAATTGGTGATTTAGTGGAAGCGGGCGATGGAAATTTCTTTGGCATTGGCAGGCTGGTATTTCCGGGTGAGGAGAGGATCTGGCTTGTAAAAATGAACGCGGAAATGGATTTGCTTATGGATACAACATATTCTATTAATGCCTTCTATATTTTACAATATAAGGGCTATATCAATCAGTATGAGGACCTATTGATTTATGGAAGTGCTTCGGTAAATAATTTTGACAACCATCCTTACATTTATAAGTTAAATCAGGCGGGAGATTCCATTTCATTTGTGTATTATAACGACTCAACAGGTGCCGAAGAGTTATATTCCGTGATTGAAAAGCCTGATTTATCCGGGTATTATATGCTGATACGGGGAGATTATTATGTACTTTGGCCTACTTCCGGAACAATACTGACACTGAATTACAATCTGGATGTAATGGAAATAGACAGCTTGCCGGGTGGTTATGTGCCCTATTACGATGCAAAAGTGCTTAATAACCATCAATTTATTTTTACGGCAAAAAAAACCACCTCAAACCCTCCGAGAACAGATAAGATCGGTATCCAAAAACTGGATACCACCTTTGTTTCCCTGGCCTGCACTTTCCTTGGACCTGAGGATACAATAACATATCCCGGGACCAATCGAAGCATTGACT
>CAYHCQ010000201.1:0-4585 GCA_964355115.1 uncultured Prolixibacteraceae bacterium
AACTATCCGGTAACCAGGATGTGCACATGTTGCCTGTCGATTTTGCCGACATCAATTCCATCCGCCATCTGTCATCCACCATACGCGATCAGTTCGCCCCCATCGATATTCTCATATGCAATGCCGGAATTGTTCCCAGGGAGAGCCGCAAAACACCCCAGGGTCTCGAAGAGATGTTCATGGTGAACTACTTCTCGAAATTTATTTTCGTCAACCTGCTCCTCGAAAAAGGCACCTTCGGACCAATGATTGATCTGTCATCCCATATCCCACATCCCACATCTCACATCCCACATCCCACATCCCACATCCCCAGAATCATTTTCGTCGCCTCCGAAAGCCACCGCAATCCCGAAATATTCGCCTGGGAAGAGTTCGGAATCTACAAGGACTACAAAATAGGGAAGTCGATAGAACTTTACGGGTATTATAAATTACTGCTGACAACATTCTCCTGTGAACTTTCACGGCGTCTCAATCCGGAAGCAGGGACACGCTTTTCTGTATTCGCGATGTGCCCGGGACCTGTAAACTCAAACATTGCCAGGGAAGCACCCAGGCTTTTCCATCCTCTGCTGAAACTGGTATTTGGTATATTCTTCAGATCTCCTGCCAATGCTGCGGTTCCGGTTATCTACCTTGCGGCATCCCCCGATGTTGAAGGAAAACCGTTTGATTACCTTTTCCTGATGAGCAGGAAAGAGGCGGATGAAAAGGCATCCGATCCCGAAAACGGAAAGAAATTATGGGAGCTGTCGGAAAAGCTGAGTCAGCAGTTAAAAACTGTATAACATTGCGATCTCCTCTTTCCAGATGGTCTCTTCCGGTGTTTCGAGGATGAGCGGAATGTTGTCGAACCGCGGATCCTTCATTAGTAGTTTAAACACTTCGATACCCATCAACCCTTTGCCAAGACTGTCGTGACGGTCGACACGGCTGCTCAGTCCTTTTTTTGAGTCGTTGACATGCATGCCCCTGAGGTAGCTGAATCCAACCACTTCGTCGAAATGTTTGAAGGTGGAAACGAATCCTTCCGGGGTGGTGAGGTCATAACCTGCCGCAAACGAGTGACAGGTGTCGATGCAAACACCAACTCTCGATTTATCTTCAACATGGTCGATGATGAACCGGAGGTGTTCGAATTTAAACCCAAGGTTACTCCCTTGTCCGGCCGTGTTTTCGATCACCGCAGTCACCCCCTTTGTTTTGTCGAGGACTTCATTCACCGAATCTGCTATTCGCTTCAGGCACTCCTCATCGCTGATCTTGCCCAGGGAACTGCCGGGATGGAAGTTGAGCCGGTCGAGGCCCAGCTGTTCACACCGCTGTATCTCGTCAAGAAAAGCCTCCTTCGATTTCTCAAGGGGTTCCTGTTCCGGATGGCCGAGGTTGATCAGGTAGCTGTCGTGCGGCAGGATCTGAAAGGACTTATACCCATATTTTTCGCAGTTTTCGCGGAACTTCCGGATGCTCTCTTTGGTAAGCGGGGCTGATTTCCATTGCCGTTGGTTCTTCGTGAACAGGGCAAAGGCTTTCGCCCCGATCTCGTGCGCATTGAGCGGCGCATTCTCCACGCCGCCCGATGCACTCACATGAGCGCCTATATATTTCATCTATTTTTTTACAAGTTTAATGACTGTGATCCCCTTTCCGGTTGTAGCTTTCAGAGTGTAGATCCCGGATCTCAATCCTGAAATATCAACCTGACCCGATGGTCTGATGGCATGAAATACCTGCTGACCTGTAAATGAGTAGATGCTTAACTCCTCAACCTGGGAGCCGGCCTTAATATTCAGGATATTGGTAACCGGATTCGGATAAACGTTTACCTCGCCGGTGCCCGGTTCAATAATTCCGACAGCCACATCCACCAATTCGCAGACAGCACCCGATTCTCCGATGTTGTATTTGGCTTTAACACAGTAATTGTACTGTCCGCTGGGCACATTTACATCATCATAAGTCACGGTCGTAATGATGCTGGTGTTGAGTTTCAGACCATCCCTGTAAACATTGTACCCTTCAAGGAAATACGAAGGGATGTCGGCAACCGGGGCCGTCCACGATAAATGAACAGTGTGTGCCGTCACATTGGCATGCAGGTTGCCCGGGGCGGGCAGGGCCGGCATCAGGACACCGATGAACTTGTAAACACCGTTCTCGGTTGTGCTTGTGTTGGCGCCCCCGGCGAAACCGCAGTGGTTGTTCACCCAGGTCATCTGCATGTAGGCGGAACCTGAGGTGCCCACGAAATCAGTCCAGGTATGGCCGCCGTTGAAACTGTAACCGGCTCCCATGCTGCCGGCAGAGCCGGAACTAACCCATGTGTTTTCAGTTCCCGGTACATAAGTGATGTCTGTGGCATAAACGGTGCCTGTAGTCGTTACGGGCGTCCAGGTAAGGCCTCCGTCGAACGTTTCGCACATGGCGCCTGTGGTTCCGGCATCCTTATCCTGCACAAGTCCATGCATCCCGGTACGGAAGGTAGGCTTAATGTACTTGCCATTAAAAGCTGAAACAGTTGATACTGTCCAGTTGTGCCCCTTGTCGGTGGAGCGGTAAACACGACCTTTGTTGGTGCCAAACCAAACCGTATCGTTCACGGCTGAATAATAGCCGACTACGCCGAATTCACCGGAAGTCGGATTCGGAATCCCGGCACCTGCAACAACAGTCCAGGTTGTTCCTCCGTTGGTGGTGGTATACATCTCATATTCCCCGCTTATCGGATCGCCCATGCACCATCCGTCGGTCGCATTGAAAAAATGCACACAGTTGGGGAAGGAGGCGGCATTTGTGAATGCGGCGGTTGTTTGCTTTGCCCATGTAACGCCACCATCGCTGGTATAATAAATGCCCTGGGGTTTGAGTCCGTTCACCTTATACATCGGTACATAAGCCTTATTTGCATCAATTCCGAAGATCATGGCGTTGGCAAGACCGGTTGTATTGTTGATAATCCCGGGCGTCCAGGTGGTTCCGCCGTCGAGGGTGCGGGTGAAGTCGGAGCAGGGATTGGTAGGTGTATTATTATCAAAGCCGCTTGCCCAAACTATATTGCTGTCGACAGCCGACATGTAATTGACCCCCCGGTTGAGGGTTGTAAATCCGCTCGCCTGGGATATCCATTCGGCCACATTCAGGTTGATCGTATAATAACCGGTATCGGTTGCAGAATAGGCATAGGCCTTAACTTCGTGACTGCCCATATCGCTCACCGAGGTGCTCCAGGTATAAGAGATCGTATCGTTGACAGTATTTACCACTTCAACATTGTCGATGAAGAGTTTCATCAACAACGGTGTCCCGCGAACAGCCACTGCCTCTATTTCGACAGGGTATCCAACACCGATAACGGCATTGTTCACCGGATGCGTGATGCGCACGATGAGGTTTGGGTTCCCCGGGCGAACGTGCACGACAGCGGCATTGTCGTTGTTAAAGTTGTTTCCGCCGGGATTCAGCGAGCCGATGGCATACCAGCCGTTGCTCGAACCCGACCAGCCCCAGTTGAAATGGAACTTGCTGTCGCTCATCCGGTAGCCGTCGCAAACCCAGGCGTGTCCGCCGCTTCCGTAACCACTGTAATAGATAGGGAGATGCTGGTCCAGGTCGGCCCGCAACAGATTCTGCCAGTCGGTAAGATTGGCATAGTTGTTCTTGTATTTGATCTCGGCCTCCGGAAGATAGTTGAAATAGTTGATCAGCGCATAGGGAACATCATCGCTGTAAGCACCAGAACCACCGGTTCCGTATTGCATGTCGACCGATACGCCAGCATGGTACATAATCGTTGCCACGGCTGAATTACTACCGGTGACATTATTCGGCATTGATGCCCAGTTGTAGGTTGTTGCCCCGAAATTGGCAGTCTGCACTCCATAGTCGGGATGGGTATAACTGTGCGACCCGACTCCCTGGGGAGGGAAATTATGGTACTTCATCACCTGGGCCATGGCTGTGGCAACACAACCGGTGTAGACGTGGCCGCATGAAAATGTACCGGCTGGGTCGGCCGGGCAGAGTGCATTATAAAAACATCCCTGGTCCCAGGTGGTTGTAAGCAGTGGGTTCACATCCAGTCCGGAGGCCTTGACAAAGCCATTGCGGATCTCCTCCCACTGAGGAAGGGTTTCCGCGTTGGAAAGTCCGGCCTCAACGATCTGGTAAATCTCTTTGCTGTACCCGTCGAGCCACTCCTGTGTGGCAGGATTATTAATGACTTCCGTCATCTGACCCTCGGTGGAAAAGCCGAGTATTGGCAGTGATGCATCGTCGGCAGCTACAAGGACAAACCCACCGGAACTGAAGTTGAAGGTATAATAGGTCGGCAACGATTCGTGTTTTACAGTGAAAACGCTGCTAATTACAGGTGTGCTGATGTTGGCATTCTGGGCATAAAAACGCTGTGCGATCTTTTCAGCTTCCTTTTTAGAAACATGGGCGCCAAATAACGACAAGGCCATGCTCAGCACGGTCAGAAAAGTAAAGAGTTTTTTCATGGGAAAGGGTTGGGTCTAAATGAGGTAGTAAAATTACGAAATTCTGTGGATTATTGGAAATTCGGGTAGGGAAAAGTTTTTCC
>CAYHCQ010000202.1:0-4571 GCA_964355115.1 uncultured Prolixibacteraceae bacterium
CACGTACACCTTTACCATACTGTTCTTTGATCTGGCTCACGAGTTCGTCAGAGATGTGCGCAAGACCAAGCAGCATGCCCAGGTGTACTGCAGCACCCGGCAGTTCGGCTAATTTATATTCAAAGGTTTTGGTCTCAGATATTTTAATCTTTCCGATGGCAGGGACCATCGGACTGTAAAATGCAGCCGTAAAACTCAGTCCTCCCGGGTCCACGATAGAACCCCTGATGGCGATGACTGCTTTGCCATCACTGGTATTCCATACATCAAAGCGGTTCATTAGCGGAGAAACCTCTGAGCGGAAAACCTGTTTGATCCCCTCCGGTTCGGGAGTTTTAAAACCGCCTATATCGGCTGAGTCATAGGCGCGTTCCATGACAGGGATCAGAGAGGTAAGCTCAGCTTTGTTATACCCCGGAACAAGGGCTGCGGATTCCCTCTTTTCGTTACATCCGGCAACCGAAAGACACATCACCGTTGCTGCAATATAAAAAAATAATGATCTCATAATTCCTGGCGTCTATTGTAGGTTAAGTGTAATCCAAAGGTATGTAAATTTCAACAAATGCAGACAAAGGCATATTTTGATTATAAAGTGGGAATAAATCATTCATATTTGATATATTCATAGAGTATTGTTATTTTTGGACTCTTTTAATCCAAATAGTAAAATCAGATGCAGCGAAAAATATCAAGTAAGTTGATAGCGTGGAAAGATAGTCCCAAACGTATGCCGCTTATCGTGAATGGCGCACGTCAGGTCGGAAAAACTTATATTTTGAAAGAATTTGGTGCACGGTTTTTTCAGCAGGTAGTGCATGTGAATCTTGAAACAAACCGACTGGTAAATTCCTATTTTGACACAGATATTACTCCCTTACGTATTATACAATTCCTCGAGACGATCACCAATATGCGGATAATTCCGGGGGAAACATTGGTTATCCTGGATGAAATTCAGGCATGTTCCAGGGCATTAGCTTCACTGAAGGTTTTTTGCGAAGAAGCTCCTCAATATCATATAATTGCTGCAGGGAGTCTGCTCGGTGTGGCTATAAACAGAGATCAATTTTCATTCCCTGTCGGCAAGGTAGATGAACTTGCAATGTTTCCTATGGATTTTGAGGAGTTCCTCTGGGCCATGGATAAAAACTTGCTGAGTAAGGAAATCGTTACTCATTTTGCCGGAATGGAGACTATGCCAGAAGCCATTCATATGCAAGCCATGGAGTTGTATAAGCAATATCTTATTGTTGGAGGAATGCCTGCAGTAGTAGCAGAGTTTGTTGAAACAAAAAGTTTGCTTACATCAACTGAGATTCAGGGACGTATTTTGAATGAATACATCGCCGATATGGCAAAATATGCTACTCCTGCAACAAGTGTAAAAATCAGAGCCTGTTACAATTCAATCCCGGCACAACTGGCAAAAGAGAACAAGAAATTTCAATACAAAATAGTTCAGAAAGGAGGCACTGCTACTTTGTTTGGTGAGTCTATCGAGTGGCTTAATTCGGCAGGGATCATTCTTAAATGTCAAAAAACAGACCACGGTTACATGCCCATAGCAGCCTATACCGATCCAGGTGATTTCAAACTTTATATGAGTGATATCGGAATGCTTACCATGAAATCTGGAATGGCACAGCAAACGATCATGTCGCCAATGGCCGAAGAAAATGGATTTATGGGTGTGATGAGCGAAAACTATGTTGCTCAGGCCTTGGTATGCAATGGGTTCCCGTTATATTACTGGAAAAATGAGAATACGGCCGAACTTGATTTCGTGCTTCAGTTAGAGGGTAAAGTGATACCTGTGGAGGTAAAGAAGGGCCTTCGGACAAAATCGGTAAGCATGACGATGTTTGTGAAGAAGTACAGTTGTCCTTATTCAATTCGGATTTCCGGAAAGAATTTCGGTTTTGAGAATCAAATAAAGTCAGTACCGTTGTATGCTGTGTTTTGCATAAAATAGTTCCCTTGCCCCATCACTCCGTCACCAGATCCCAACCGCCTCGCTCTCCGGTGTATTTTACTCCTCCCTGTCCTCCCTGGGAGGGGAGGAGAACTCCCCTTCTCCACTGGGAAAATGGTGAGATGGTGAAATGGTGAAAAAAGGAAGTTTATTACCTGTTAAAAATCAGGAATATCATTTGAAACAGGATGAACCCGGTGATGGCAATGAAAAGGCTTCCGGCCGGGCCGATCCCATGGACCCTTTTTATTGTTTTATAGAACAGCGCTGGAAAGGCAAAGAGGTAAATTGCAAAACAGCACCAAAGGATGGCCCTCCAGACTGTGGGTGTATTCAAACGCCTTGGTGGGGTTGTAGAATGTCTGAAAATAGATACGGATGAATTTTTTCATGATCTGGTCTGCCAGTGCCTGTAGACCAGGAAAGTTGCCACTGATACGGTGATGGAAAAAGGAAAAGCCGAACCCACGCCGAGAGGGGCAATGGCTGTCAGGAAGATGATGATACCCAGGCAGCCCAGCGCCAGCCAATGCCTGCCCGCAAGCATCATGATGCCGATGGTAATCTGTCCCGTTGCCACAGCCGGAATAAAAATGTTAATATGCGAGCTGAACCATCCGTTGATGAACTCCCTGTAAAACCCCACCGCCGTTGAGGAGAACATCAGGTAGGCCTCAGGGGTAGTTAATGAAGTGAACCAGTTGAAAATACCGGCTGCAATGAAGAGGAATGCGAAAACAAACCGGGCCCATACTGGTTTTTTCCAGGCAAGTAGAAGGAGAAGAATGCCGACTATCTGGGAGATGGTCCAGGGAACCAGGTATTGCTGAAGTGAGTCCATAGGTTCAAAATTTGGAATCAGGCGATAAAAATAGCGAAAAAAGGTCACTTGTTCACTCGTTCACTTGTTCACTTGCTTATCATGAATATACTCTCTCCTCCACCGCCTTTGCGAATTCCTTCATCTCCTGTTTCACCTTTTTCGGGGTTTTCCGGCGGATGTTGTGCAGCACACGGACCAGGTGGTCGATATCCGCTTGCGTGTTTTCGATGCCGAGGCTGATGCGCAGGAGTCCGGGAAGGGTGATCATGGGGAAGAGTATAATGATGGTGCGCTGGAATTTTTCCAGTGTCGGCGTGAAATTCAAAATGTGTTTGATGATCATGTGGGCGCAGTGGCAGCCGCTGCGCGTGCCGATGCCACCCTGGAGCGCCAGTTCCGTGGCCAGGCGGGTGACCATCATCCCCTTCAGGTTGATTAGGATAACGCCCCCCTTTTGGGCGATGCGCGGTGAGGCGGGGTCTTTTATGCCGAAGAGGGTGAGACCGGGAATTTTCGACAGTTCCTGCAAAGCATGCTTCGTGAGGATCTGCTCCTCCTCCCGGATGATATCCATCCCGATGCGCTGCAACAGGATCAGCGCCTTTCCCAGGGCGGCGATTCCCACGGTGTTTTCCTCTCCGGAAGCGCGGATCAGTTCAGTTTCCGCGGAACTGAATCCCGGGATCTCTTTTTTCACAACCAGCGCCCCGGTGCCAAAGGGGGCATACACCTTATGGGCGGAGAAGGCGAGATAGTCGATACCGGCGGCCTCCATGTTCACTGTGCGGTGGGCCACCAGCTGCGCGGCATCCACAAGCAGGCGCGCGCCATATTTGTGCACGATGCGGCTGATCTCCTCCAGGTCATTGAAGGAGCCCAGTACATTGGAGGCGCCGCTCACGGCCACCAGTTTGATCCGCTTTTTCCCGTGCCGCCCCTCATGGTTATAGGCGCACATGAGGCGCTCCAGTTCGTTCGTGTCGATGAAGCCTTCATTATCGACCCCCAGCCTGATGAGTGAAAAACCGGGAACCATCCGCCAGGGAAGATCGTTGGAGGAGTGTTCGAGAAGGGTGTTGAGGATCACCGGTTCGGTGTCGCCGAAGGCTTCGCGACTCAGCCTATCGGCCGCCAGGTTGATGGCCTCGGTGGTGTTGGATGTGAAAATAATATCGTACGACTCCTGCGGAGCCCCGAGAAAACCCGCGCAAACTGACCTTGTCTCGCGGATGATCTCCTGCTGCACTGCCGAAGCCTGCCGCCATGTACTGCATACTGCCTCCCAAACCGGTTTGAAGGTAGGTGTGCTGGCGCCATTGTCGAGGTTGATGAAGGGCTTGTCGCCCTCCGTGGTGGGCACAACCTTGTTGTACCCGATCAGGGTTGGCCGGAGCCGGGTTAAAAGCTCCTCACCTGCATATCCCTCCAGATCGTCGTGGTAGAGGATATCCCGGGCTGTGCGATCTGGGATGGAGTGATCTGAGATGGGGTGATCTGAGATGGGGTGATCTGCAACGGGGTGATCTGCAATGGGGCCCAATGAGAATGGTGATTTCCCCTGTTGCCGGACCATCCGGAGTGCCTTGGCAAAGGCGATGATATTGATGATGGCCGGGGTGCCGGCTTCGAACCGGTCGGGCGCATCGGCCCATATCACCCAGCCGGTGGAGTAGAGTTTGGCCGTCCCGCCGCCCGCCTGGAACGGGATCTTTTTGGTGAGTGCTTTGCGTTTAACTGCCAGTGCGGTTACCCCCAGTGGGAGGCCGGTATCTC
>CAYHCQ010000203.1:0-4500 GCA_964355115.1 uncultured Prolixibacteraceae bacterium
CACATCTTTCATCCCACATCCCACATCCCACATCCCACATCCCACATCCCACATCCGGTAAGGCCCTATCTGGCTCACCCTTGCGTGAATCCCGATCCCCCTCTCTTTCAGCAGCAGCTTGGCAAAGGCGCCACCCGCAACACGTGCCACGGTTTCGCGGGCCGATGAGCGGCCACCGCCACGGGGATCGCGGATGCCGAATTTCTGCTGCCATGTATAGTCGGCATGTGAGGGACGGTACACATCTTTCAGGTGGTCGTAATCTTCGGGACGATGGTCATGGTTGTAAACGAGAAATGCAATCGGAGCGCCGGTGCTCCGGCCTTCATATATCCCTGAAAGGATATCTATTTTATCTTCTTCATGGCGTGAGGAAGCGTGACCGGACTGAGCGGTTCTGCGCCGGTTCAGCTCCGACTGGATAAATGAAATGTCGATCGCGAAATTTGAAGGAAAACCGTCCAGAATGCCTCCGACAGCTGTGCCATGCGACTCGCCGAAAGTCGTAAGGACCAGCACTTTTCCGAAGGAATTCCCAGCCATACTCACCCCATCTGCTGTTTGATTATCTTCATCTTTGCCTCCAGCACCTTGAGTTCGCTCTTGGCCTTGTTGATCTTGTTTTCAAACTCCTCCTTCACGATCAGTGCGCTCTTCGATTTCGCAAAGAAGCCGATGTTGTTTTCCCAGAGGTTGATATCCTCCTTCATCTTGGTGATCTTGGTGGCGAGGAATTCACGTTCACGGGTCATCACGCGGCGGGCATTCGGATCGTTCTTCATCCCCTCGAACTTGGTCTGGAAACTGAGGGCGGTCATCTCCACTTCACTGATCTTCAGTTTGTCGAGATGTTCGTTGACAAGTGTCCGGAATTCATTCTGAAGCTTGTCTTTCTCCTTGATGGGAATATGACCGACTTCGGTCCATTCGCGCTGAAAATTCTTAAGGACCTCAAGATTGGCGTTTTTGTCCTCACCGAAACCATATTCACGCAGCCGTTTCATCACGTCGAGTTTCTTGTTCAGGTTCTCCTCTTCGTGACTGCTGATATTGGTAAAGTAGGCCGATTTGGTTGAAAAGAACTCATCGCAGGCAGCGCGGAAACGCTTCCATATCTTGTCGCTGTTCTTCTTGGGAACAGGTCCGATCTTTTTCCATTCTCCCTGAAGGCGGATCAGCTCGTTGGTGGTCTTCTTCCAGTCGGTGCTTGATTTAAGGGATTCGGCCTGCATGCAGAGTTCAACCTTGAGGTTGTAGTTGTTCATCTGCTGCTCCTTTAGCTTGTCGAAATACTCTTTCTTTACAGCGAAGAAACTATCAAGACTTGCTTTGAACCTTGTCCAGATTTCGTTGTTGACCTTTTGTGGTACCGGGCCGATACTTTTCCATATCTTCAGGAAGTCGTTCACCTTGTTTGTGTTTTCCTGCCACTCCTTGATCGAATCGTTTTTCAGGTTAAGCACCTCTTCTGCCTGCTCGCAGAGAGCGGTTTTGGTGTCGAGATTTTTTTTCTGGTCCTCCTCAATGATTGCGTAGTGCTCGCGGCGGCGCTCATTGATCTTGTCGGTGGCGGTTTTGAACCGTTCCCATATCTCATCCTTTTTGTCGGCAGGCACCGGACCGAGCTCTTTCCAGTCTTCGTGGTACTTCTGTAATTTTTTGAACGATTTGAGAAGCGATGTCTCGAGAAGCAACTCCTCAGTGTGTTCACAAAGGGCGATCTTGGCTTCGAGGTTCTTCTTCAGGTCGAGGTCTTTCAGCTCTTTGTTCAGTTTAACTTTCTCAAAGAATTTTTCAACCAGGAAATGGTAATTCTGCCAGAGATTGTTGATCTCCCCGCGGGGAACCATTCCGATATTTTTCCAGCGTTCCTGCAGGTGTTTGAATTCATCGTAGGTTTTCTTGAGGGTCTCTTCCGAACTTATCAGAATTTTCAGCTCTTCAAGGATGTGCTGCTTGTTCTTCAGGTTTTCTCCCTTGATTTTCTCCTGCTCTTCGGTATGGCGTGCCTTGTTCGCCCTGAAAACAGTGAAAATTTCATTGAACCTGATGTCGAGTTCGTCCTGTTCGGCAGGAAGCTCCTCTTTGGCCTCTCCCTCTTCAGTAACCTTATTCTCGTAAGTGAGCAGGGCCTCCTCTTTGGTCTTTTTCTGGAATGCAACCCGGATCAGGGCGATGCGGGTTTTTTCTGCGTTGAAATCTTGTACGGCTACTGCTGTCTCAAGCATACCTACAAGTTCCGCACGCGTAAAACTGTTGTAGTCAACATCGCCTTCATGAACCATCTGGGCTGCTACCTCTTCCGGCATTTCCTCAAGATGTTCCTCAAGATGTTCTTCGATCACCGGCTCTTCAATCACCGGCTCCTCCGTAACGGGCTCTGCGGCAATTGGTTCTTCGGTTATTGTAATCTGGTCTTCTGTCTGATTTGACTCAGTCGGGAGTTGGTTTTCGGTTGCGTCTTCTGTCAGGTTAACAGGCTGAGCGTTCTCCTCCTGGGCAGCAATGTTCTCCTGCTCAGGATTCTGATTGGTGTTTTCGATCGTTTCCATTCGTTGTTAATCATCGTTTATGTAATATTCAAACTAGCGTCCGACGTATGCCGGTTATGTTGATGCGTAATAATTGCAAATATAGGAATTATTTTAATCCTACGGAAGAGCCCTTCTGTTGAAGATGATATAACCGAAATTGAAATTCAGGGTCCACGATTCGGATTGTTTGTCGTAGTAGTTTACACCCAGGCTCACCGGGCCGAGCGGACTGTTATAAACCAGTGATGTGGATGCCATATACGCCCGGTCGCTTAATACGGGGCCCAGTGCCGCTGTATTGTCTTCGGAATTCTGAACGATTGTTTGGTAGGGTTGAAACAGATATCCTTCGAGTCGGTACTCCACTTTCTTGTACACCCGCAAAACCGCCTTGAGGCCGGCGGCAGCCCAGTTGCTGGCCCTGAATGCAGGAAGAAAATAGGCCTGGCTCTCGGGCAGGGGCTGAAATGCCGGGACATAGATGAGGCTGGAGGTGTAGTTTGAAAAGAGAGGTTCGTTGGAAAGCACACCTTCCCCGTAGAAGCCGAATTTAAACGGGCCGAGCGATTCGAAGTAGTTGTCGTAGATAACCCGCAGTTGAAACCAGTCGTGGTAGACTGTAACCGGTACCTGGTTTTTCGATGTCGAACCGGGGAGCATATCCTCACGGCCGTTTACGTACGAAAGTGACAGGTTCAGCCTGGCACCGGCACTGGCAAATTGTTTGCGGTTGAGGCTGTTCAGTTCGAACGCCAGCACCGGCGACCCAAAGTTGAAGCTGGTCTGATCGGCCGTATCAGTTCGCGAAAATGTATTCGACTGGTAATATTTGCTGTTGGAAAATGCATAATTCACACCCAGGGAAAGCTTGCCGGCATTTGTCACAGGAATCCCGGTTGTAAGGTTTCCATAATACTCGCGCTGGATAATATAATTCGGGGTTTTGTCGTCGAAGAAAAACATGGAGTTCATGAAGTAGTCCATGCGGTTAAAAGTGTACGCAGCTTCAAGAAACCAGGGGGTGCGCGAGTTGAAATCGATGCGGCCGGCAACCCTTGCAGAATTGTAAATTCGTCCGAAATACCCGTTCACAAGAAAATGGAGCGCCTTGGTCCAGAGGTATTTGTACTGTAGTTCGAGGAAGCCCACATTCATATTCCCAAGCGAGAAGTTACCGCCAAACTGTGCCCCGAAGTTGTTGGTCTTCGTTATGTCGAGGTAGAGGTCATAATAGCCGGTTTGCTCATTGAACCGTGCCACCGGGGAGATACTCCGGATGAAACCATCATTGATCAGCCGGAAATACTGGTCGCGAAGGTCTTTGACACCGACTGTTTTTTTTCCATGTTTGAGCAGACCTCTTACGTATGCCTGCTGAACCTTGTTCATCCCTGTGATGTGGATCGAGTCGAAGCGCACCTCCTTTTTCTGACCGTTGAAGGCGGCCCTTTTGCGGCTCATCGATTCCTGGCTGACGCTGTCGTGCACAAAATGCCTGATCTTTGGGATACAGCGCATGGTTGCAGCATAACCGCTGTCGGCAAGCACATCAGTATAGGTGAAGTCGAGCAGGTTGATATCCGGTATCTTTGGCACGATGATCACCGACCCTGGAATTGCAAGTGTATCGGTTTGTCTTTCCATCAACATGGTAAGCAACTGCGAAATCACATCATCACGGTCGGGCTTGTCGTAACGTGTCGCAACACGGCTGCCAATAATCACATCGGGACGGAAGTCCTTCTGGGCCACATCCACCGGGAAGTTGTTGTACATCCCTCCATCGTAAACAAGCTTATTATTCAGCACAACCGGAGTATACACCAGAGGAAGGCTCATGGATGCCCGCACTGCACTGTTCAGGTCGCCCTTCCGTAGCACTACGGCTTCTGTGGAATCGATGTCGGAGGTGACACACCGAAAGGGTACCATCAGATGGTCGAAGTTCCCTCTGCATAGCGCGTTG
>CAYHCQ010000204.1:0-4418 GCA_964355115.1 uncultured Prolixibacteraceae bacterium
CCGGATTCAGTGCGCTGAATTCAGCTACAGGAACATCGTAACGGTTGCTGAGAACTGCAGAAAGGTTCTGCTTAATTGGCTCCTCGTCTGATTTGTTATGAATGATCAGGAAAGGAATATCGAGCCGGCTGAAATCCCTGACAAGCCGCTTTTCAGGTTCATCAAACTCGTTGTGGACAATAAGCAGGATGGCCAGGTCGATAATTTTAAGCACTTCAAGTGTCTTTGAAACACGCTTTTGCCCAAGCTCGCCGGTATCGTCAATCCCGGCGGTATCAATAAGTACGGCAGGGCCTATACCCGCAATTTCAATCGATTTTTTAACCGGGTCGGCAGTTGTTCCGGCAACCTCCGAAACGATCGCGATATCCTGACCTGTGAGGGCATTGATGAGGGAACTCTTCCCGTTATTGCGCCGGCCGAAGATGCCGATATGGGGTTTGTTGTCTTTGGTTCGGGACATGCGTTGTAAAATCTGTTAAGCGGACTGTAAAGGTAAGAAAAGATCGTGAGCTGAATATATCCGCAAAGGCTACTCCCGGCCCCCGCGTATGAATACCCAGCCGGTATGGGTGCCGCCGTCTTTAATGGCGATCACATAATAGTAAGTTCCGTCGGGAAGCAGTTCGCCTTTCAGATTGGTACCACCCCATGAAACCGAACTGTTGTTATATCCCTCAAAAGTGCTTACAAGGTCGCCCCAGCGGTTAAACAGGTTCACGGTATTGAAAGGAAAACTTTCGATACAGTCGATGAACCAGATGTCGTTGGCACCATCGCCGTTGGGCGTGATCACATTGTGGATATTCAGACACTCTTCGGTGTTTTCAGGTTTGCTCACCCGGATCAGAATATCATCGCTGGCCGCGCACCCGCTGATTGAATCGATGACGTGGAGGAGGAAGGTAACATCACCGGTCAGCCTTACTGTTCCTGTACTTTTTGATGCCGGGTCAAGTACAAGGGATGCCGGCTCCCAGGAATAGGTGTAAAATCCTGAGCCCCCTTGGGCTGTAGCTGAAATCAGGGCTGAATTTCCATATGCGATTGACTGGTCGGGACCCGCAACGGCATTTACCGTCGGGTGGAGGGTTACCTGCACCAGGTCTTCCGCAATGGAGGCCGCACAACTGCCCTTTCCGATTGCGTTAAGGACCAGCGTTACCAATCCCGTCTCTTCCGGACCAGGCTGGTAGGTGGGCGAAAAGGTGTTGGCGTTTGTGAGTATCCCGGTCCCGTTGTGGCTCCATGAAATGGCAGAATAGTGGCTGGCTGCTGCCCCTGAAACCACAAATTCACTGCCGTTGCAAACCGCTCCATCCGCACCAGCGTAAGCAAGCGGACGCTTAACGATGTCCAGCAGAAGGGTATCAGCAGCATTGGTGCAGGGCGTGGCCGCAGTTCCGGTAACTGAAAGCGTTACACCAGAAGCCCCTATATCGGCCGCAGAGGGGGTATAAACCGGGTGAGGAAGATGCGGGTCATCAAAGGTTCCCGTTCCTGAGGTTGTCCATGTTACACCATTGCAAAACTGAGAGTTTGCCGAACTGAGATATAGTGCTACCCCTTCGCACAACGACGTGTCGTTTCCGGCAACAACCCAGGCCGGCCTGGTGAGTGTGAGGACCCTGCTTCCTGAATCGGCCGGGCAGGGAGACTGGCTGTTTGCTGTAAGGGTCAGGATGACAGATCCGCTGTTCACATCTTGCTGCGTGGGAAGATAAGTCGGGTGTAATTGTTGAGGATCATCGAATGATCCCGTTCCCGAAGTACTCCAGTAAAGTGAAATGTAATTTCCGGCAGCGGCGCCCGTAACAGGCACAGGAACCTCTCCGCAGGAGTGCAGGTCGTCGCCGGCAGTCACTGCTGCTTTCGGAGCCAGTATCAAGGTCATCTGCGATGTATCGCCGCTACAGGGAGGGTTTCCGGAAGCAATGAGGGTAAGTTGAACATTTCCCGTTTCATTTGGCGCCGGGGAATAAGTTGGTGCAAGCGTGGTTTCATTGACCAGTGTGCCCAGTCCGTCAGAAGTCCAGATAAGGCTGGCATAGCTGTCTGCTGTGGCATTGGAAATAGTTAATTGGGTTCCCTGGCACAGCACGGTATCCGGTCCGGCCTCTGCTGCCGCGGCATGGTTTACTTCCACAAAATAGGGTGGCGAGGGTGCACCTGTTCCGCAAGCGTTTGTGGCAGACACGATAAAATCCCCCGAAACTGCATCCGGCAGAAAATCGACAACGATGACCGCAGTTCCGCCCCCTGCCGTGATCACCACACCGTAGGGCAGACTCCAGTTGTAAACAGCAACATTCGGAACAGGAGTAACCATATATACGACACCTGTGGTTCCTGCACAAACCGGAGAAGGGCCTGAAACAGGTCCGGTTGCAGCCGGCAACAAGCCGACGCTAACCCTGAATACCGTCGGGATCTCAGCACTGCAGCCTGCCGGGCTGGTATAGTTCACACTCACCCACTGTTGTCCGGGGGCGCTCCACACCACAACTATCTGGTTAGTTCCGAGTCCCGAAATGATTGCTCCTCCAGGGGAAATACTCCATATATAATTAACCATACCCGGATCGGTGGCATAGAGATAATTTTCCGGGCCGAGGCAGAGCATTTCTGCACCGGTGATGACCGGATGTGGCGCCTCAACAACGGTCGCGGTAACCGCATCGCGCACCGGGCTCAGGCAACCCGACGAATCTCCGCGGGCCTCAGCATAATATACAGTAGTAGTATTGATTACCGGGGTTAAAAAGGATGTATCGCCAGAGAGAAGCGGAATTCCACCCGTGGGAATAGCATACCAATCGACAGTTGAAGAAGGGGCTACAGTGGCATGCAGCAAGACCATACCCTCTCCGCACCTCGAGCCATCGTGGCCAACCGGAACTGCCGGTTCGGCAGTATGAATATCGTTGAAGACAATCGTACTTGTGCTCCCGTACCACCAGGAGTTGATCATCTTGTCGTGGCAATCCTGTCCCGACCAGGTGTGGCAGCCTGTTGCTCCGGAAATACAGCCCGTGAAATTGGAACCACTCGGGCAACCGTATGCCGGACCGATATTGGTATCGTCCCAGAAAATCATCGGGTCGGGGACCATCGGACTTAGCGGCCTCACCAGGGTTACCCCGAATCCGTTCGGGTTTTGCTCTTCATCCCATATGGGCAGATTGGTGAGTCCATTTAAATATTGTACCATAACTGTAACCAGGGTGCCGTCCGGCACTGGATTGCCCTGTCCGTCCTTGCCATCCCAGGGCAGATTATTGGTTCCCGGAATCACATCCGCATAAATACTGACATCGGTTGCGGGGCTTCCGTACGGCAGTGTGATGCGAACCTCCACCTTCCCCGATTTGTTGACATCCACAACGATCAGTTTGTGACCGCTGCATAGAGGGAAGGCAGGATCGGGCGCGATATACGGGATTCCCAGTATCTGTCCGTACTGGCCGCTTGGATAGAGCGTCGTATCGGGATCATTGAGGAACACCTTGTACTGTGCAATCCCCGGGAAGGCGACAAAGGTGTTGGAATTCTGCGATTTCCGGTCGGAGATAAAGTTCCCTGTATTCAGCGTTCCGGTAGGATTGCAGAACAGGGTAAATACACCAACCCTGGCATCGTCGAAAGTGAGTTTCGTTACAATACCATCATCGGAATAGACAAAGAACCTGCCGTTAAACAGACGGTAGTAGGAAAGTTCAGCATTGAACTGCCACGACTGCGACCAAACCCTTCCATTTGTCATATCGGCTGGAATGGCCGGGGTATGAGCTCCTGAAACTACCTGGAAATCCCAGAGTTCAACACGAAAATCATCATTGGGCGAAAGATTTACCAGCTCAAAGTAATAGTTGCCCGTATCAGCGATACTGGTTACCTTGAATTCCAGTGGCAGGTAACCACCTGACTGGGGGAAAGGACCGACCACGGCCTGGTGATAATACCTGATGTATCCCGGCGATGCTGCAGTGGCGGGACAAATACCCGCCATTGCCAAGGTACCATTTGGTTTGCGGAGATTGAACTGTACATTGGCAGCCGGGAATTTCAGGCCAAAAAGGATGGACTCCCCAGGCGCTTTGACATGGATATAGAGCCGGTAGTTGGGGGCGCATCCCTGGATGCCGAAATTCGGGTAGATACCCCAGTAACCATTGTCAAAATAGAGGTCGGCTGAAGAGTAGGCGGAGTCGGGGCGCAGCTGTTTTACGCCTTCTGCCTTCGCCGTGCCAGATGCAGCAAACACCAGCCCGAGGAGAACCGGGAAAAAGAACCAAAACCTGTAGCCGGAAACAATTGTTTTATGCACTGCGGATGCATTGTTTCCTCAAAGGTAGCAACATTTCCGTTACAATTTTGCCACAGATCAACTATTGTTTAACCTTGAAGGTTGGCGGTTC
>CAYHCQ010000205.1:0-4364 GCA_964355115.1 uncultured Prolixibacteraceae bacterium
CGTGCAGCGCTTCCTTTCACAGCCCTTCTTCGTGGCTACACAGTTCACCGGCATTCCGGGAACTTTCGTCAACATCGAAGATACCATCAAGGGGTTCAATATGATCATGGACGGCGAAGTGGATGAGTACCCAGAGTCGGCATTCAACCTCGTGGGAACCATCGAAGAGGCGATTGAAAAAGGAAAACGCATCCTGGCAGAGAACAAATAACCATGGTAGTCGAGATAATCACACCAGACAGCGTCATTTTTACCGGCGATAATGTGCAGCTGATCCAGTTGCCCGGCATCGACGGCTCTTTTGAAGTATTGAACCGCCATGCACCCCTCATATCGGTCCTTAAGAAAGGAAAGATCAAAGTGATCAACAAGGGAGAAAAAGGGGAGAAGGAGGAGCTGTTTTTCGAGATCAAAGGCGGCGTGATCGAGGTACTCAACAACAAGGTGCTTGTCCTGGCCGAATAGTGCTAATTTTCAACTCATGAAGTTCAGGAAATATTCCCTCTTTTTCCTGTTCCTGCTGATGGTTTCAGGGGGCTGTTACAAAAATGAACCGGTTCCCGCAGCCGATTTCGGCTTCTCCGGCACCAACCAGTTTTTTGTCCCCTGCGAGGTTCAGTTTTCCAACTACTCGGTCAACTCCTTTTCCTGGGAGTGGCGGTTTGGCGACGATTCCGTCTCCTATGCCAAAGAGCCCGTTCACACCTATAGCAAGCCCGGCAAATACGAGGTATACCTTCGTGCCTATACCGAAAGCACCAAAGAGTGGGCTTCGGTGATCAGGGTGGTTACAATAAAAGATACGGTTCGTTAATTTTTGTTGCATCTGCATCTGCAATGTTGTATATTTGGTAGCACCAAATATACCTGGTCATGTTTCCCTTCCGGCACCAATTTCTCTTTCCATATGTTACCTATATATTCATTCAGGAAGTTGCCGTTTTTTTTATTACTGGTTCTTCTTGCAGGAGTCCCCGCATGGGGACAGACTATCCTGCTCACCAAAAGTTCCGATGCAGGATCAGGGATTAACCCCCCGCCCAACATTCTTCTTCCCAACACGGGAGCATTATCGGGGGTTGTCAGGAGTTGCTATACCAACGCCCCTCTGCCCGGTGTGACGGTTACCTGTGGTACGCAAACGGGAACGACCAATGCATCCGGTCAGTACAACCTGATCAATATCCCCGCTGGCAACTACCAGGTTTCGTTTTCTCTTACAGGTTTTGTTACCGCCAGTCTGCCGGCGGTGATCCTCGACCTGCAAACCACAACTTTGAATACCTGCCTCGATCCGACCCCTGGCGTCGTTACAGGGATTGTGACCAATGCAGAGAGCGGGGCCCCGATTGTTGGTGCAAAAGTGATGATCAGCGCTTCCCCGCCGACTTTCACGTATTCCGTCAGTGGAGGACAGTATACGCTGAATGTATATCCCTGCGGAACTTTCAACCTGACTGCCAGTAAAGCCGGATTTGACAACTGGATCTCAGGGTCCATATCCTTAATTTGCGGGAGCACTATCACAATTAATATTGCCATGATACCAACTGCCAACCCCGTAGGGCCGGGAACAGCAGTACTGAATGCCGGAGGAACAGCTGTGGACATCTCCTGGTCCCCGCCATCCGGTAACTATGAAATCCTTTATGATGACGGCATCCAGGACGATTTTACCGTTTGGGCCAATGCCGGGAATCAGAATGCAATGAAGTTTACTCCTGCAGGATATCCGGCAACACTTAAAGGAGGTTCGATCGACATTGGAGACAATACCAATTACCCCGGGGCCACCTTGCCCCTTACACCTTTCCAGGTGAAGGTGATGGATGATGACGGCCCGGGAGGAATGCCAGGAACTGTGTTGGGCACCTATGATATAATTCCGGGAAATAGTTTTTATCAGGGATTTACAGGGTTATCTGCCATGAATATTCCCATTGCCTCAGGGAGTTTTTACCTGGTTATGGTACAGGGAGGGATTCCGCCCAACGCCTGCGGGATTGCGGTTGACAACACCAGCCCGCAGTTCCGAAGCTACTCAAGGGATGTGAATGGCAGTGGCCCCTGGGTGCCGGTTGCCGGCAACTTCATGATGCGTGCCGGAATGTATGGTCCGGGCGGACCGCTTCCCCCGGCAGACAACTTTACCGGAACCGACAACATTGACGCCATCAATGGTTACCGTGTTTACAGGCTGCTTCAGGGACAAGAGTCAAACCAAGCCTCCTGGACATTTCTTGGCATCACGACGCAGCTTAACTATACAGACAACAGCTGGCCAACGCTGCCCTGCAACCCCTATCGCTGGGCCATCCGGGCTGAGTATTTCAATGGCTCACTTTCTGCCCCCACCTTCACAAACGCGATCGGAAAATGCTGGACGGCCAGTGTAACAGTACATTTCAGTGCACCCTGCGATCTCTGCGTTGACGGTTCACCTGTTATGGCGATGAATGTTGTATATCCAGACACGGTTTACCATGGAATAACCGACACCACAGGAACGGTGGTTTTCCCCACAGTCTGGAAGGGGCAATACATGATCACCATGGCCAAATTCAGCTGCCCGGTGATGATCCTGAATGTATCTATCAATAATGATACGGTCATCAATATCAGCACCAACCAGGGGCCGGCGGCGCCTCCGGCAACGGGTGTGACAGTCAATGAAGAGACCCTCAGGGCAACCTGGTTTCCGCCCCACAACAATGCAACAATCTTTACAGAAATCTGGGCCAGCGGGAGTTTTGCGACCAACCAGTGGATCGTTACCGGGGGCAACAACTGGCAGATCTCGACAGGCATCGGGAATCCTGCGCCATCGGCCATGTTCAGCTGGACACCCCAATGCACGAACTGTTCACAAATGCTAACCAGTAAGCCGATCGCGGGCGTTCACTCTCCCCACCTGAAGCTGGAGTATGATATTTATCTCGATAACTTCAACACCACCAATATCAGTACCCTCGCTGTTGAGATCTGGGACGGAACGACCTGGTCGGTGCTCTATACCCACACGAATGCAGGGGGCGACATCCCATGGACCTCAGTGACGCTGGACATTGCCTCCTATACAGATAAAACCTTTAAAATCAGGTTTCATGTGAACAGCGAGGATACCTATAGCATTAACAACTGGAATATCGACAATGTGAAGGTGATTGCCTCGGATGATACCCCGATGTGTCTTTGGGGTTATTATGAGTCCCTCAACAATGTCCTTGGGCAGTTTGTATCTGACACGACCTGGCTTATTCCTCCTGAACAGGTTGTGTACGGCCAGACATATCAATTTTGTGTTACGGCCCTCTATGGTGGCTCCTGGTCGGTACCCGCCTGCTACACCTTTGTCAATCATTTTGTGTATGCACCCGGGGCGCTCACAGTGCAGCCGCTGGAGTGTTCGGCTTTCCTGTCGTGGAGCAAACCTGCCACGGCTGGAGGCGCCACGCCACCCGGGCTGATGGGATACAATATCTACCGCGACCAACTGTTCCTTCACTACAACCCACATCCCGATTCTCTCTTATTTTATGATAACGGACTTAACCCGGGATTTTACGGATATGATGTTACTGCAATGTACGATCTTACTCCTTATGGTTTTCCCGGACAGTTTGACGAATCGATGTCGTCGGGTCATGTGGGGGTGAACATCGTATGCGGAGGACCCTTGCCTTTCGAAGAGGGTTTCGAACAGGGAACGTTCTCTTTTAACGGCTGGACCTTCGACCCATCGCAGGGGAACTGGAACATCAGTCAGGTGCTGAAAAGCAGTGACCCCGCGGCCGACTTCTCCTGGCAGCCGATCCTCAACAGCTACAACTATTCGCTCGTAAGCCGGGCATTCGATGCCTCCCCGTGGAGTTGTGCCAACATCTGGTTCGACTTTGACTACAAGCTGGCCGACCGCAACAGCACAGGCAGCGAGAAGCTCTTTGCGGAGGTCTGGTACAGCAACAGCTGGCACACCCTGGCAGAGCTTTCCAATGCGGGATCAGTTAACTGGACCACGAAACACCTTTCCATTGACGGGGTAAAGCAGAAGGGGTTCAAGATCCGGTTCCGGGCTGCGGGACAAAATTCGGCCGATATCCTCCACTGGTATATCGACAACATCCACCTTTACGGGATCTGCAAACCTCCCAGGAATCTGGAGTTTACAGTAAGTCAGCACAATGTGACACTAACCTGGGAGCCTCCCAACTGTGGCGGCACGCAGGTAATGCAGTTCATTTTCGATGATGGTTCGGCCGAATACGGCTGGGCAATTAATCCGGGATTCACCGCCTGGCTCGGGAATGAATTTCCCATCTCACCTGGTACTAACGGCGTGCTGCAATCGTTCGATCTTTGGTTCG
>CAYHCQ010000206.1:0-4354 GCA_964355115.1 uncultured Prolixibacteraceae bacterium
AAATAGTTACGTTCTAGTTAGATGAAAGTTAAGAGTCACGAGTCACGAGTCACGAGTCACGAGTCACGAGTCACGAGCCACGCGTCACGAATTCAGTTTTTCCATATAGGACTGCAAAAGGATGGTTGCGCTCACTGTATCAACAAGCGCTTTATCCTGGCGGTCCTTCTTTTTCAGTCCGGCTTCCCGGATAGTGCGGCTGGCCATCAACGAAGTAAACCGCTCGTCGTGACGTTCGACCGGGATCGCCGGGAAGAGTGATTTCAACCTGCGAACAAAGGGTTCGATGTATTGAGCCGACTCAGAAGCCGTATTGTTCATCTGTTTAGGCTCGCCGACAACAAAACACACGACATTGTTTTTCACCACATAATCCTTCAGAAAATCGATCAAATCGTGGGTCCTTACTGTAGTGAGCCCGGTGGCTATGATCTGCAGTTCGTCGGTCACGGCAAGGCCTGTTCTCTTTTGTCCGTAATCAATGGCAACAATCCTTCCCATGCAGCTATTTTCGGCGGCGAAGTTACGAAGAAGTTGAAATTTTAGCTAATTTTGAAAAGGAAAACGAGTGAGCGAGTGAACAAGTGAACGAGTGAACGAGTGCCTAAATTAATGAGATATGATTGCCGATCTGAAGATTATCATAGATGAGGCCTGGGAGAACCGGGAACTACTGAAAAATGAGGAGACGCAGAAAGCGGTTCGCACAGTGGTGGATAAACTCGACCATGGGATCATAAGAGTAGCTGAACCCAGCGAGGATGGCTGGATTACCCACGAGTGGATAAAGAAGGCTGTTATACTCTACTTTCCGATCTGCAAGATGGAATTGATCGAGATCGGTCCCTTTCAGTTTTTCGATAAAATTCCCCTGAAGCGGGGATATGATAAACTCGGGGTGCGGGTCGTGCCACATGCACTGGCCCGACACGGATCGTTCATTGCCGAGGGTGTGATCCTGATGCCATCATACATCAACATCGGGGCCTACATTGATTCCGGCACCATGGTGGATACCTGGACAACTGTGGGCTCCTGCGCACAGGTTGGCAGGAATGTTCACCTGAGCGGGGGCGTTGGACTCGGTGGTGTTCTGGAACCTTTACAGGCCGCCCCGGTGATCATCGAGGACAACTGTTTTATCGGTTCACGCTGCATCGTGGTTGAAGGGGTACGTGTGGGAAAAGAGGCTGTTCTGGGAGCCAATGTGGTGCTCACCGGCTCTACGAAAATAATTGACGTCTCAGGTACAGAACCTGTTGAATACAAAGGGTATATACCACCCCGTTCTGTTGTGATCCCCGGCACGTTGCCAAAAGAGTTCCCGGCAGGCACCTACCAGGTTCCCTGCGCACTTATCATCGGCATGCGGAAAGAGTCGACCGACCTGAAGACCTCCCTCAACCAGGCGCTCCGCGAATTCGACGTTCCGGTTTAATGAAGAAGATACTTGTCATACAAACCGCCTCCATTGGCGATGTCATCCTTGCAACGCCGGTATTGGAAAAATTGCACAAATTTTTTCCCGGTGCAGCCATCGATATCCTCGTTAAAAAAGGGATCGAACCGTTGTTTGACAACCATCCTTTTCTTCATGAAGTATTGGTTTGGGATAAAAAGAAAGGCAAATACCGCAATTTCGACATTCTGATGCACAGGGTGTGGTTTGCAAAATATGACCTTGTTGTTAATCTCCAGCGGTTTTTCCTCACCGGACTGATGACGGCTTTCTCGCGGGCAGGAGTAAAGATTGGCTTCGATAAGAATCCCCTCTCCTTCCTGTTCACACACCGGATCGCACATGAGATCGGGACCGGATTGCATGAGGCGGAGCGTAACCTGTCGCTCATAACCCACCTCACCGGCAACACCTTCACCCCTCCCCGCCTCTACCCATCAGACCAGGATGAGATGAAGGTAGCCCGGTGGAAGCAAGGCACCTACTACACCATCTCGCCCGCTTCTCTGTGGTTTACCAAACAGTACCCCGAAGAAAAATGGGTGGAACTCATCAATACGATTCCTTCCGAAACCCCTGTTTACCTCCTGGGATCAAAGTCTGATAATGAACTCTGTCAATCAATCATTCAGAAATCTGTCAATAAAGTTTGTTATGACCTCTCCGGTCAGCTTACCTTTCTTGAATCGGCAGCCCTGATGAAAGGCGCCCGGATGAATTTCACCAACGATTCGGCACCCATGCATCTTGCTTCGGCCGTAAATGCACCGGTAACGGCAATCTACTGTTCAACCACCCCCGACTTCGGCTTTGGTCCGCTATCGGATGACCGGGCCGTGGTGCAGATCCCCGGGCAGCTTGACTGTCGCCCCTGCGGACTGCACGGTTATCGCGCATGTCCGGAGAAGCACTTCCGTTGCGCAAACAACATACCGGTCGCACTGCTACAGGAGCGACTCTGACGCCTTCTTTTTTTTGTTACCTTTGAACTCTGTTTTTTAAGCTTACACCCTATCAACCCCGATGCAACAGGAGATTAAAAAATGTATTGACATTCTGCAATCCGGCGGAACGATCCTGTACCCGACCGACACCATCTGGGGCATAGGATGCGATGCAACCAATGCGAATGCGGTTGACAGCGTTTACCGTCTGAAGAAAAGGGTGGAGAGCAAAAGCATGATCATCCTGATTGATTCAGCCGAGAGGCTCACCGAATATGTTGAAGCAGTTCCGGAACTGGCCTGGGACCTGCTAAAGAGCGTAGATACACCACTCACCATTATCTATCCGAAAGCAAAAAACCTTGCCCCGAATGTGGTCGCCGCCGACGGTTCGATTGCCATCCGCGTCGTTCACCACGAATTCTGCTGCGCCCTCATCAAAGCGTTCGGCAAACCTGTTGTTTCGACTTCAGCCAATATTTCCGGCGATCCGCCTCCAAAAGTTTTTAAGGAGATCGCACCGGCAATCATCAAATATATTGACCATGTTGTGCGTTTATACCAGGACGAACTGCAACACATAAAACCATCGCGCATCATCCGGCTGACTGAAAACGGTGAATTCCGGATCATTCGAAAATAACTCAACTTCACCCATCCCTCCCGATGAGAAACCCTCTTCTGCCAATTCTTTTGATACTTTTTTTGATAACAGCTACAGTTTACGCCCAGACCCCGGCAAAAGCCAAGCATTACACGATCAGCGGCAAGATCACCGATCAGTCGAGCGGAGAGGCCCTTCTGGGGGCGACGGTTTTCGTAAGAGAGCTAAGAACGGGGGCTGTTTCTGACATTTACGGAAACTACTCACTGACGCTTGATGAGGGTTCCTATACCCTTGTTTACTCCTACATCGGGTTTGTTACGGTCGAGAAGAGGATCGAACTGCAGGCCAATCAGACTATTTCCCTGGAACTCAACCCGCATCAGCAGACCCTGAAAGAGGTTGAGATCACCAGCGAGAAGGATGACAAGAATGTCAAGAAACCAGAAATGAGCACTTTCCGGATGGACATCAAGACCATCCAGCGAATCCCTGCCCTGATGGGCGAGGTAGATATCATCAAGGCCATCCAGATGCTCCCGGGCGTTCAGTCGACCGGCGAAGGATCAAGCGGATTCAGTGTGCGAGGCGGAGCACCCGACCAAAACCTTATCCTTCTTGATGAAGCGACGGTATACAACGTTTCCCATCTCATGGGTTTCTTTTCAGTATTCAACAACGACGCCATCAAGGATGTCAAACTCTTCAAGGGAGATATTCCCGCAAACTACGGCGGACGCCTGTCCTCTGTGCTTGATGTCAGGATGAATGAAGGGAATTCGAAAAAATATGAGATAAACGGCGGCATCGGGATCATTGCCAGCCGGCTCACCTTCGAGGGGCCGATCATTAAAGACCGCTCCTCATTCATCGTTTCGGGCCGCCGCACATACGCAGACCTCTTCCTGCCCCTATCATCAAACAAAGCCTTGCAGAACAACCGGTTGTACTTCTACGATTTCAATGCCAAGATCAACTACCGCATTAACGACAATAACCAGATTTTTCTGTCAGGATACTTCGGCCGCGATGTTTTCAAGAATGAATTTGCCGGTATGCGCTGGGGCAACGAAACCGGCACCTTCCGCTGGAATCACCTGTTTACCAAACAGCTTTTTTCAAATTTTTCTTTTATCTATACCAATTACCGCTATTTTCTCGGCACCCCGGCAGGCGACAACAACTCTTTCGAATGGCTTTCAAACCTCAGAGATCTTGGGGTGAAAGGAGATTTCAGCTATTATCTCAACACCAAAAACACGATCAGATTCGGAGCAGCAGTGGTCTATCATATGCTCATTCCGGGTATTGCCCGCGGGATAGGTGACGAAACGGTATTCAGCGAGG
>CAYHCQ010000207.1:0-4326 GCA_964355115.1 uncultured Prolixibacteraceae bacterium
AATTTAGCTGAAAAGGTGCCCCCAAACCCGCAGCACACCTCATTGTCTTTCATCTCACGCAACTCCAGCCCCTTAACCCGGGCAAGCAGCCGGCGTGGTTCATCCTTCAGCCCGTATTCGCGCAAAGCGGCGCATGAGTCGTGGTAGGTAATCACATGCGGGAATTCAACACCGATATCTTCAACTTCAAGCACATTTACCACAAAATCGGTGAACTCATAAATATTCTTCTTCAGCTGCTTGTATTCAAGGTGGTTCGCGGTGTTGTGAAACAGCCACGGGTAATAGTTGCGCACAAATCCGATACAGGAAGCCGATGGCCCCACGATGGGCCTGTCGTTGGGAAAATCGCTGAGGAACTTCTCCCCCATCTGTTTCGCCTCATCCCAGAAGCCACTGTTGAATGCCATCTGTCCGCAGCAGGTCTGGTTGCCGTTATAATGCACATCAACACCCAATTTTTCCAGGATCTTCACCATGTTCATACCCGTTTCGGGATAAACCTGGTCAACAAAACAGGGGATAAAGATGTCTACAAGCATCAGGAAGAGTTAAGAGTTAAGAGTGAAAAGTTAAGAGTTAAGAGTGAAAAGTCAAAAATAATGAATTATGGGTTGTGATGGAGGTAAGGTTGAAAAAAGTTTTAACCGTTTTCAATCTTAAACCCCACCTCTTTCATATCCTCCCAGAAGTTCGGGTAGGATTTTCCAACAACATCGGGGTTGCTGATGCGGATCGATCCAAAACGGAGGGCAAGGGGCGCAAAGGTCATTGCGATGCGGTGATCGTTGTAGGTTTCGATGAGAGGGTCGATGGAGTTTTTCAGTCTGGCCGGGCCAAAATCAAGGGTTGAAACATCCTCGCCCCGATTGGGGATCTCGACCTTCGTTCCCAGCTTCTCCAGCTCGTTTTTCAAGGCCTGCAGCCGGTCGGTCTCTTTTATCCTAAGGCTGTTCAGCCCTTCGAAATGGCCCCGGATACCAAGCCCGGCGCAGGTTGCGATAACCGGGGGTGCAAGATCGGGATGGTTGGTGAAATTGTAAAAAAAGCCATCGACATGCTTCTGGTTGCGGGTCAGCCGGATGCCATCGCCGGTAGGAATAGTCTGAATCCCGAAATTCTGATAGATTTCTGCCAGCACAGCATCTCCCTGCAGACTCTGAAGCGTGAGCCCCTTCAGCTCAAGGTCCACCTCTGTGGCAAACACGGCAGCCTCATACCAGAATGCCGCCGCCGACCAGTCGCCCTCCACCGTTACATTAACGGGCCAGTATGCCCCTGGTTTCACGCTAACGCCATGCTTGCCTGCCCTGATCTTTGCGCCATACTGTTTCATCAGCCTGATCGTCATCTCCATATAAGGTGTTGACACCGCATCGCCCTTCAGATGAAGGCGTAATCCCCCGGGCAGATAGGGTGCGATCATCAGCAGGGCGGAAGCGTACTGGCTGCTCTCTCCCGCCTCGATGGTTATTTCGTGGCCGGTGAGGAGTCGTCCCTGGATCATGATCGGCGGATAGCCCAGCTTGCCCAGGTAATCGATCTCAGCGCCAAGGATTCGCAGCGCTTCAACAAGGATGCCTATGGGGCGCTGTTTCATCCGGTCGGAACCGGTCAGCACCCATTTCCCGGGGCGTAGAGCCAAAAAAGCGGTGAGAAAACGCATCACCGTACCGGCGTTATTCACATCCAGTTCGGTGACCCTGCCTTTTATACCCTGCCTGCCGATAACCGCCATCAGTTTTTCCAGCAGCTGGGTATCCTCCGCGTCCGACAACCCGTCTATCTTAAAACCGATTCCCGACAAGGCACGGATCACCAGCAGTCGGTTACTGATGCTCTTCGAGGCCGGCATGGTGATGCTGCCGCTTAACTTCGATGTGGTTTTGCTGATAAGGATGGTTTTCATTGAAGGAATCTAGCCGCTGAGAACAAAGCGAAGTGAATCTGCAATTTCTTCCGGTGAGCAGGTAACATTGATCACTGCGGCGCCCGGCCTCCGGATAAGGCTGAAACGGAGGGTCCCTGCCTGGTTCTTTTTATCATGTCCCATCAGGGTTATCAGTGCGGGAATATCCGCGGATGTGAATCGCGGCGGTATCATCATACCCCGCAGAAAAGAGGTGATTTCCCCCAAATCCTCAGCAGGCATCCCGCATTTGATATTTGCGAGAAAACTCTCCGCAACCATGCCCGCAGCTACTGCATCGCCGTGAAGAACCGGCTCTTCAGTCCCGTTGCAGAACGACTCCAGGGCATGGCCTACGGTATGGCCGAAGTTCAGCCGTTTCCGCTGTTTCTGTTCCCGGAAATCGTCGCATACAATCCGGTTCTTAGATGCAACGGATTTTTCGATCAGCTCCCTCCAGAAAGGATCGGTGGCCGGCAGCCCTAAAATCGTTCCAGCGCCGCGGTTCAGCATCCTGCGCCACAATACGGAATCGCCGATCAGGGCGGTCTTCACCACCTCGGCGAAACCCGACCTGAGCTGGTCGGGCGGCAGCGTTTCCAGAAAATCCGGAGAGATAAAAACGGCCATGGCCGGATAGAACGATCCCACCTGGTTCTTCACATTGCCCAGGTTCACTCCGGTTTTGCCGCCAATAGCCGCGTCAGCCTGTCCGATAAGAGAGGTCGGAATGTTGATATAGGGAATGCCGCGCTTGAAACCGGCTGCCACGAAACCGCCCAGATCGCTTACCACTCCGCCTCCAAGGTTGATCATCAGCGTATTGCGGTCACCTCCACGCGATAGCAACTCTGTCCACAAAGCTTCGGCCGTCTGCAACGTTTTTACCTGCTCCCCTGCCGGAATTTCGAGAAGAGTAACATTTTTCAGGGAGGGTACCTGGTGATGCAAAACCGGAAGGCAGTGACGGTGTGTATTGGTGTCGGCAAGAATGAAGATCATACCCCGGTCGAGCCGGTTAGTGCGGATAAAATGGTCCATCCGGGCAAGCGAACCTGTGCCACAGCTGATGTGGGTTCTGGATACCGATGTAACCCTGCTCGTTAGTCTCATGGCTGATGCGAAAACCGCTTTAGTGATAGGCCGCCATCAGCAGGTCGATATCCTGGAAAGGCAGGCTGTAGCGTTTGCTGATGAAGAGGTTGGTCATAATACCGTTGTAGATGTACACTCCCTGCCGTACACCGTAATCACGTTTCAGCAGGTTCTCTATCCCCCCCTCCGACCCGATCTCCAGAATGATGGGCACAATGATGTTGTTCAGCGCCTGGGAGGCCGTATGGGGCACCTTCGAAGGGATGTTCGGCACACAATAATGGGTTACACCATGCACCTTGAAGACAGGCGACTTGTGTGTTGTGGGACGGGAGGTCTCGAAGCAGCCGCCCTGGTCGATGCTCACATCTATAGCAACAGCACCCTCCTTCATGTTTTTGATCATCTCCTCGCTGATTACACAGGGTGTCGACCCTTCGGCAGAGTGTACCGCGCCGATCAGCACATCGGCCGTCTTCAGCGATTCTGCCAGAATTTTGGGGTGCAGAATTGAGGTAAAGACTCTCATTCCAAGGTTTGACTGGATCCGGCGAAGGCGGTAGATGGAGTTGTCGAAAATCTTAACGAGGGCTCCGAGTCCAAGGGCCGACCGGGCAGCAAATTCACCAACGGTGCCTGCGCCGATGATCACTACCTCCGAGGGTGTGATGCCGGTGAATCCCCCGAACATCTTCCCCCGTCCATATTCCGGACTGGCAAGGTACTCGGCTGCAATGAAGAGCGATGTGCTTCCGGCAATTTCGCTCATGGCACGAATGATCGCCAGTTGATTGGTCTTGTCGCGAATCATCTCGAACGACAGGGCCGTAATTTTTTTCGAGAGCAGGCTTCGGAAATAGTCGCCGCACTGCATCGCGATCTGGATGGCAGAAATGAGGGTCTGCTTTGGCCGGAGAAAATTCATCTCTTCCATCGTAACCGGGCCAACCTTCAGGATGACATCTGCCTGGTACACCTCTTCGGGTGAATATACAATCTGCGCCCCGGCTTCAGAGTATTCGTGGTCGGAAAAGTGCGCCGTAACACCGGCTCCCGCCTCCAACATCACCCTGTGACCATTGCGAACAAGCAGCGCAACGCCGTCGGGGACAAGCGATACACGGTTTTCCTGCTGAGATACCTCTCTGGGAACGCCGATGGCCAGGTTGCTCCGCTGACGGGGCACTTCAAGCATCTCCTCCTGCGGCATCAGCCTCTCCGAAGGTGAGAAGCGAATATTTGATGGTCGTGGGTCGTCCATAAGCGTGAAAGTTTACACGAAGGTACGAAAAAAATGGCAAAATGGTAAAATGGCGAAATGG
>CAYHCQ010000208.1:0-4272 GCA_964355115.1 uncultured Prolixibacteraceae bacterium
GAATTCGGAACCAGCCATGCATAGCTTCCGGTGTTGAGAATATTGGCGGCAACATAAAGGCCAAAGCCGGTGGCGGTATGATATTCACCACAAAGGTGCTTGTACCATGCCCATGCAGTACTGGGGAAGAGTTTTCCGGTAAGGTGAGTGTAATTGGGATCGTACTTTGGATCCCCGTTGATGCCAAGCAATACCAGGTCAATATCTCCGGGTTGGAGGCTGTTCTTTTCGAGAAATCCTGGTACAAATAAGGACGGATCAAATTTGCCGTTGAGGCTAAACTGGTTGGCAACATCCTTCAGTCGTGCGTATACATTGGGGCCTGGTTTGCTGCCCATTAAAAAATAGGCTGAACCTTCGCCTGCAAGTGCGCCTGGTGCATTGTCTTCAAGGAGTTGCAGGTTATTTACCGGTTCCATCTTCCACATACCGGTGCGGCGCGTGATTACAAGGTGGTTCTGAGTCATCTCATCGATGCCGCCAACAAGCACATTTTTAGCCATCTTCTCCTCGACTTGCATCAATGCATCGAGCAGGCCGCTTTCAAAGGAGAAGGTACGATGAACGTAGGTTGCATTGTATCCGTGGCATTTGAAGCTGATGGCGATCTGCGAGCTGATGGTATTGTAGGTCGACTGGATAAACGGCGTAGGATTGAGGAATTTTTCCTCCTTGGTGAGTTCTCCGAGTATCTTTTCGGTATCTTCAACGCTCCCCAGGCCAGTTCCGGTAATTATGGCATCAGGCACTACCTTCTCATCATCCTGCATCCCGGATCCTGCATCTGCCATACATAATTTGGCAGAAGTAATTCCCATCTTGATCAGCCGGCTCATCCGTCTTCCCAGGATCGGGTCGATATATCCCCGGTAAACAGGTTCGATACATTTCAGGTAATCGGCTGTATACTCCATCACCTCCGTAAGAAACTCACTCGTTTCTGCGGTCTTTTGAGGGGAGATAATACCTATGCCGTTGATGTATGCCATGTTGATGTGCTAATGTGCTAATGTGCTAATGTGCTAATGTGCCGATGTGCTGAAAATCAGCGACGTATCGTTACCGCCAAACCCGAACGAATTGGTCATGACAGTGTTCACGGGGATGTTGGTAAGCAGCTTCGCAACAGGGGAGAAGCTGAGCCCGGCGATCCTTTCGCTGAAATTCAGGTTTGGCCAAACGACGCTGTGCTGAAGACAGAATATCGACAGAATTGCTTCGGTGGAACCGGCTGCGCTTGTTGTGTGGCCGGTAAAGGGTTTTGTTGAGCTCACCATCGGGATCCTGTCGCCGAAGAGGCGTTCGATTGCATTGCCTTCAGCTATGTCGTTGTTGTCGGTGCCTGTCCCGTGGGCATTGATATAATCGATGTCTGATGGCTCCAGTCCGCTCACCTCGAGGGCCTTTTTCATGGCAAGATAGGCACCAACGCCGTCGGGCGATGAAGCTGTCTGGTGAAAAGCTTCGCAGGCGTTGCCCCATCCAACAAGTTCACAAATCGCAGTATTTCCGGTCACTGCCAGCGAATCCTCAGACTCCAGCACCAGATAGGCGGCGCCTTCACCAAGGTTGATTCCGGCCCGCTTTTCATCAAAGGGTTTGCAATGCTCCTTGTCGAGGATCTTCAGTGCATTGAAACCATTAAGATGGAACTTGGTTAGTGACTCGCATCCGCCGGCCAGCACCCTGTCGAGCCGGCCTGTGCGGATCATCCGGGCGCCAAGCATGATCGAATTGGAGGCTGAGGAGCAGGCGGTACTGAGTGTTGTAACGAAATCACCAATATCCAGGTTTATCGCAATCTTCTCCGTACTGTCGGCACAGTCGTATGCATCGATGTAAATATTCCGGGAGTTGTTGGTAAGAAAATCGTTGTAGTAAAGTTCGCACTGGTCCATGCCACCCACTGTGGTCGCGGAAATGAGACCGGTTCTGAGTTCCTTGTGTTCGGCAAGTTTCGCCTGGCTGTAAGCCTCCGAGGAGGCAATCAGCCCGAGCAGGGCATTGCGCGAATAACCCTCCTGAACTGGGATACCGGCAAGTGCAAACAGATCATCGTTCGAATGGGGAACCTCCCCGGCAGGGATTTCGCCCCTTAGCTGTGTCTCAAGGTGATGCACCCCCCCGATCCCATGACGGGTTGCGAGAAGCGAATCCAGATTCTCACGGATGTTATTGCCAATACAAGAAATGAGTCCCAGCCCGGTAACGAAGATCCGTTGCGGCATGCGGAGTTATTTTTTGTGCTCGGTGATATATTCGGCCATGGTCCGGATCGAATGGAAGATCTTTTTACCGTCTTTGGGATCTTCAATTTTTATTCCATAGTTTTTTTCAAGAAGTACAATCAGTTCCAGGGCATCGATTGAATCAAGTCCAAGGCCTTCTCCAAATAAGGGGGCATCGGAATCAATGGTTTCAACCGAAATATCTTCAAGATTCAGTTGCTCAATAACCTCTTTCTTCAATTTCAAGATCAACTCTTCCATTTCAACAGTTTATTTATATTCAATTAATTGGTTCATTTTATCAGGCGTAAATGGTACCGGGATGAAAAACCCGTCCGTTTCCGCTTTCTTCTCTTTTTCAACGAGCATCACGAGCGCGTTGCATTTATTGCCCATCAGTTCTGTCCAGCCACAAAGGCAAGCCTCCAGACGGTCATTTTCAAAATGGTCATTCACGACATTAAAGATCATCCGGCTATCGAATGATTCAGAAACAAGGAATGCATTTTCACCCTTGATCCTGTGTCGGATACAAACCTCCCCGATAACGATATTGGGCAGGGTATAGACAAAGACAGACGGACTGGGAAAGTACTTCGTACGATCGCGGATCGTCTCATTGTGTAAGATATCAGTATCCAGGCTTGAACTGGAATTCGACAAAACAACTCCCACAGATTCACTACTGTAACCCGATATTGACTTCGTTTTCAAGGCGAGTTCACCAGCCAGGAACCCCAGTTTACTAACTGCATCCATCTTGTAAAACTTCGGGTAGGTAATCTGTTCCTGTTTGTAGACTGCTTTTATAAAGTCTGCAAAAGTAATAAAATTTCCCTGAAAGAAGAGAAGATTGTCGTTAACAATCACCTTGTTCTCATATATATGGCAGTATGCTGTGATGCGTAATTCCATGTTACAATTTCTGATATACTATTGCAGCATTGCAGCCCCCGAACCCGGAAGCTGTTTTAAGGCATGCTTTCAGCATAGCCTGCTTATGCACCGATATTACGTTGAGTGGCTCCGGTACCCCCAGGGTTTCAAACCCGGCGGAGCGGATAAGGAAATCCTCATGCAAAGAACGAATGGCAGCAACCGATTCAATAATGCCTGCCGCTCCCAGGGTATGTCCCCAATAGCCTTTAAAACTGTTCAGCGGCACACTGCCAAGTCCGCTGAGTGCGATGGCCTTCGCCTCCATTTCATCATTGAAGGGGGTTGCCGTGCCGTGTGCCGAGATATAATGGATACCGGAAGGGGTGAGTCCTGCACCGGCAATGGCATTGTTTATTGCAGCGCTAAGCTCCTCTCCGGTACGGGAGGGACCCGAGATGTGGTTGGCATCGTTGCTCGTGGCACTCCCGGCAACAATAACCTCAGCTCCTGCTGCAGGCGGTTCCGACGAAAGGATCATGGTTCCGCACCCCTCACCAAGCGAGAGGCCGGTCCTGTTCAGGTCGAAGGGCTTGCATGGCTGCGGACTCAGGGCCAGGAATGACTGAAAACCAGAGATGACAAACTCAGAAGCGATATCACCGCCGCTAACGATAGCCTGATCGTAAAGTCCGGATTGGATGAAACGGTTTGCCATCATAATGGCCATAACACCGGAAATACAGGCATTTGAGACGATGACAGGGGTATTCACAAGGCCGAAAAAGCTGGCGACAACCCTGGCCAGTTCCCACAGATATAGCCGCTTGTGGCTAAAGACCGCTTTGTAGCGGTCTTCGAGCAGATCGATGTTGCCCTTGGTTGTTGAGAGGACCAGAAGAAGGCGCTTGCTGTGCAGGTCAATGGCTGAATTCAGCAGCGCTTCATGTATGGAGAGCAGAAAAAGTTTCTCCAAACGGGTATATGAACTGATCTGTCTGGATTTTCCATAAAGCCCGGTCAAATCCTCAGCACGCCGGTCAAGTTCGGCGGTGTCGATTCGTGATACCGGAACAGGGGAAGGATACAGAAGGGGATCATCCTGGATCCGGATACCGGTTTGGTTATTTTTCAGATTTAAAAAATTCTCCGCGGTGGTGAATCCCAG
>CAYHCQ010000209.1:0-4153 GCA_964355115.1 uncultured Prolixibacteraceae bacterium
GATGTGCTGATGTGCCGATGTGCTGATGTGCTGATGTGCCGATGTGCTGATGTGCATTTCTGCATTAGGTATTTCAACTATGGCAAGCACCGGGCCCGGGGTGGTGAGTCCGGAGATCCGATCCATCTCCCGGGGGAGGGTTTCAAAGGCCGTGATCCCCTTTTCCTTTAACATTGCAAGGTTTTCGACGATCCAGCCGGCTGAGGCATAAACCTCTTTTACCCGATAGCGGCTGTTCAGCAGGTCGGCTGTGAGCTTATGTCCTTCGGCGATGAAGAGGCCCGACTCTTCCCGGAATTTCTTCAGCCTAAGGGCAGTTATATGTTTTATCTGGTTTTGTGAAAGCATAAAAAAATCCCGGGAGCTTTTGGAACCCGGGATAAAGATACAAAGTTTTGGATTTACCTATTCGGCGAAAACCTCAAACGCGATCTCCACCTGAACCTCTTTGTGGAGGTGGATCTTGGCCTTGTAGGTGCCGAGCTCTTTAACATGCTCATGATCAACATGAATCTTCTTGCGGTCGATCTCGATATTGAACTGGTCCTTTAAAGCCTGGGAAATCTGAATGGCATTCACCGATCCGAAGATCTTTCCGCTTTCGGCAGCCTTGGCGCCGATCTTCACGGTAAGGCCTTGCAGACTGGTCGCTATATCTTCCGACACGCCCCTGATCTTGGCCTCCTTATGGGCTTTCTGCTTCAGGGTTTCGGCCAGGATTTTCTTGTTTGCTTCCGTTGCCAGAATGGCCAGTCCCTGAGGGATGAGGAAATTGCGGGCATAACCGGGCTTTACAGTAACCTTTTCATTCGTATAGCCCAGGTTCAGGACATCTTGTTTTAAAATAACTTCCATGGTCTCTTCCTCCTTACTTTAATAAATCACCAACATAGGGCATCAGGGCAATGTGCCGGGCCCGTTTAACTGCCTGAGCCACTTTACGCTGGTACTTCGTCGAAGTTCCGGTAATGCGGCGGGGAAGAAGCTTACCCTGTTCGTTAACGAACTTGAGGAGGAAGTCAGCGTCCTTGTAATCGATGTATTTGATACCGCTCTTCTTGAAACGGCAGTACTTTTTCTTTTTCGTATCAACCGCTATCGGGGTCAGATACTTTATTTCACCTTGTTGTTGCGTTGCCATGTTAAAATTTCTTTTGGATGGTTACTATGCTTGTTCTTCCTTTGCCTTATCGGCCTTCGACTTGTTGCGCTTCTTCTCACTGTAGGCGAGCATGTGCTTGTCGAATACCACGGTCAGAAAACGGAGAATCCGCTCATCGCGCTTAAAGGTTACTTCCCATTCCCTGATCAGCGTGGGGTCTGCCTTGAATTCGATAAGGTGGTAGAACCCTGTTGATTTTTTCTGGATGGGATAGGCGAGTTTTCGCAACCCCCAATTGTTCTCGTATACAATCTCAGCATTTTTGCTGACGAGAAACTTCTGATACTTTTCTACCGTTTCCTTCATCTGTTCATCAGACAAAACGGGAGTCATAATGAAAACGGTTTCGTACTGTTTTAACATTTCTCTGAATTTAAAGTGATTAATAGGTTAATAAAAAGGAGTGCAAAAGTACAACGTTTCTTTGAGAATTCCAAAAGGTGTATGAAATCGGATGTGGGATGTGAGCTATGAGATAACTGTCAATTATCAATTATCCATTGTCAATTGAGTTAAGAAGCACCACCGCATAGGCAGAAACGCCCTCTTCCCGGCCGATAAACCCCAGCTTCTCGCTGGTCTTGGCCTTAACGGAGATCTGATCCGGTGAAATGTCCATTACCCGGCAAAGCTCCTTCTGTATTGAGGCAGTAAACGGGGCTATTTGGGGGGATTGCAGCACCACCGTGGAATCGATGTTGCCGATCGTAAAATTCTTTTCCCGGATCATCTCAAGGGTCCGTTTGAGGAGAACCGTGCTGTCGATGTTTTTGAATTCGTCAGAATTGTCGGGAAATTGGCTGCCGATATCGGGGAGACCGGCAGCGCCCAGAAGGGCATCGATGATGGCATGAATCAAAACGTCGGCATCAGAATGGCCAACCATTCCCAGATGGTGCGGTATCAGCACACCGCCAAGACGAAACTCCCGTCCCGCAACAAGCTGATGCGTATCAAAACCAAAACCTATTCTAACCATCTCACATCTCACATCTCACATCCCACATCCCACATCCCACATCTCACATCCCACATCTCACATCTCACATCCCACTTCTAGTTCGCTGCTGCTTTCCCCTTGTCAAAGTTGAACAGGAGGGTGAACTGAAGGGTGTTCTGCAGGGGGTTGTTGTTCTTTACAGGTACGAGGTAGGAGAAGTCGAGTCCGAAAACATTGTACCGCAAACCGGCACCAATGGTAAAGAACTGACGGTCGCCCTTGTATTTTGACTCATAAAAATATCCGGCACGGATCGAGAAGAGTTTGTTGTACCAGTATTCGGTGTATACAGAGAAATTGATCTCCTGCATCTCTTCCTTGAAACCATATGGGGCGTCATAAAACGACTGGAGCATCCCCTGAACCACAGATACATCGGGATCCATACCCTTTTCAATAACCTTTTCGCCATCGGGGCCGATGACAGGAAGATTGTTGCTGTCCATGGCATAAACAGGGGGAGTCGGCACCAGCAGTTTATTCAGGTCGAACCCGACCATAATGCTGTTGTAGTCGTCGATATCCATTCTGAATGAGGGGCCCAGACGAAGATTGGTAGGAATAAAATCGCTGATGACGGAGGTGCTCGAATAGGACATTTTCACACCGATGTTGGAGATAGTGAGACCGAAATCGATTGATGCTGCGTTCAGTCCCTTGATCTCCATATCGTGATGGTAGTATACCGCAATGTCTGCTGCAACCGATTGTCCGGGGCGAACATCGTAATTGGAATAGTTTACGGGGACAAGGTTGGAATAGATATAACGGGCGGATACGGCACCTGCAAATTCGCGTGAGAATTTACGGGCATAGGTCAGGTCGATGGCCCATTCATTGGGTTTTACAGTTCCAAGTTCTACGCCTGTTTCACTGGTAAACATGACTTCTCCCATGGAAAAAAAGCGGAGAGAGCCTGCAATGGCCTGTTTGTCGCCGATCTTACCGAATCCGGCCACAGAGGCTAAACCAATATCGTTTACCAAACCGCGGAGCCAGGGCACGTAACCAATACCAAAACCGAAAGATTTATCGGAGAAAGCATATTTTGCAGGATTCCAGAAAATTGAGTAGGCATCGGAGGAGGTGGAAACACCCGCATCGCCCATACCACCCGACCGTGCATCGGGCGAGATCATCAGGAAGGGCACTGCTGTCGTAATTACCCGGCTTCCGTCGGCGGGCTCTGTATCCTGTCCAAATGTACTGGCAACCACCAGAGTGCAAATTAAAAGTGTGAAAAATCTGATCTTCATCTGTTGAATTCCTTTATTAAATTTAAATAAATCTGTTGTGTCGGCAAAAATAACGAATTAACTTTTCACATATTGCCTCGCTTTGCGAAATTACTCAGCACCTCATCACTTCACTACCTGATAATCACAACTTTTTGAGATGCCTCGGAATAAGATCCGTTTTTTCCCATGAACATGATCTTATAGGGATAGATTCCACTACTCAGTTTCCGGCCATTCATGTCGGTGCCATCCCAGAAAATTTCAGGGAGTTCAATCTGATCCTGGAAACTGCGGTTGATGGTATTCACCTCCCTGCCTTTTACATCGTATATCCTGATGGTCACATCCATCCCGCCGGTAAACTGCTGCTGCTGGAACCTGAAATAGGTGTGGGTGAATAGCGGATTGGGCGAGTTTATTACATTCTTCACCGTTAGCTGTGGTACATCTGAAACGAAAAAGGTAATAGTCTTTTCCGATGAATTGTTGAACATGTCCCACGCCTTGAGGCTCAGGGTATGCATTCCGGTAGCCAGTCCGGTAAAGAGGTATGCCAGGCTGCCTCTCGACCAGGAGTTCATCTGCGGAACAAAATTATCGTTGAGCACCACCGAATGCGCCATGTTGTCGTCGAGTGTAGCCACGATTTCATGACCGATGCCCAGCCCCACATAGTTGATGCCATTGGTGTCGTTAATGTCGGCAAGGAGAAGCGGCGATTTACCTGTTTGTGCCCCCGAAACAAAGGCGTTT
>CAYHCQ010000210.1:0-4144 GCA_964355115.1 uncultured Prolixibacteraceae bacterium
TACTAAAGTTAGTTTTCGTTTGCGTTATTTTTTATAATGTTGGTCTCTTAACTCCCAACTCTTAACTCTTAACTCCTTACTTCACCTCCGGCGGTAACCCTCCCACTCCCCAGCTCTTGTTCGGCTTGTTACCCAGCCAGATCGCGAGCGATCCACCCCGGGCAAAATCCTCGTGGGTAAACCAGAAATTATTCAATTCTTTACCGTTGAGCATCACTTTCTGGATATACACGTTTTCATTCGAATTCTGATGGGTGACGATGGTAAATTCCTTGCCTTTATAATAGCGGGGATCCAGTTTAATGATCACGGTATCGAAGACCGGACTGGTGATCTCGTAGACAGGTATTGCGGATGCATTGCCCTGCAAACTGAAGAGCCCGATGGCCATAAGTGCGCTGAGTCCGCCCATCTGGCCCTGATCCTCATCGTGGCCGCCATAGCCCAGGTCGGGGGTAATGCCACCATAAGCCTGCTCTTTCACCCTCCTGACCCAGTACTGGGTAAGCCAGGGTTTCTCCGCATAATTGAAGACGTGCGCGTTGGATACCCCGGGCTGATTAGCGTAGCTCACATATCCGTCGTTATAGTCAAAAACAAAATCCTGAGGCGCCGCCATTTCGAAGGCGTGATTCAATTTATCGCACAGCACCTCATTGCCCCCCATGAGTGCTGCCAGTCCCGGGATGTCGTGCGACACTCCCCAGGTAGCCTGCCAGGCATTGGCCTCCACCCAGCCCTGGCCATTTAACGGATCTTCGTGCACGAATTTTCCGCGGCGGTCTTTCGGGAACAATAGTTTTTGGGCTGGGTTGAAACAAGATTTCCATCCCTGCGACCGGTTCATAAAATACTTGTAATCATCGTTCCTGCCCAGCCTGTATGCCATCTGGGCAACCGACCAGTCCTGGAAGGCTGCCTCGATGGTGATGCCGGCATTGTCTTTCCACCAGCCGTTTTTAATGTAAAAAGCGACCTCTTCGCTGCTCCCCAGCATTCCGCCCGGCATCTGGTTCCGTTTCATGACATCGAAGGCATGGCTGGCATCCACTTTGGTAAGAAGCCCCTTCTGGTAAGTGCTTCCGATGAGGTTTACCACGGGATCGCCGGTCATGATGTAGGAGTATCCGCCACCGCAGGGGCCGCGAGGCAGCAGTCCGCCGTTATCCGCATACTGGATCATGGAGGACGACATTTCATCCTGCACCTCCGGCCAGCCAAGGCCCCACAGGATATTCAGGTTCCATTGGGTCAGCCAGAAGGCATCGGAAGAGTACATCTGGTACTTCAGTTTTCCGTCGGCAGTTCTGGGGAGGGTTTTCACCTTAAACACTGCATCGGTGAATGATCCTTCGCGTTTACCGGTCGTGCGGTCGGGATAATCGCCCGATACATCATTGATCCGCTGGCGGCCAAGCAGCACGTGCCAGAGATCGGTGTAGAACTTGATCCTGCTGGCTGTCGTTCCGCCCTTAACTTCGATCTTCCCTAGCCAATCATTCCAGATCTGCCTCGTATCATTCCTCACAGCATCGAAATCCCACGTAGTGCATTCTGCCAGGAGGTTATTCCTGGCATTCTCAATGCTGGTGTACGAAATCGTGATCTTCATCTGTAACCTGTCGCCTGGTTTTACCCTGTATCTGGCAGAAATTCCTGCGCTGTCGCCCTTCAATGCTGTGATATTCTGCAACAGGTTCTTTCCTCTCCATCCATCCAGCGATCCGACCGGCTCGTCGAACTGAACGACAAAAAATACTTTTACCTCTTTTGGTCCTCCCCAGAAGCGCTTGACGGAACTGAAGGATCCCTCTATCTCCCGGTCGTTCACCTTCACCACGTCGATGCTGCACATGGTGCTGTTGCTTACATGGCCACCGAGGTTTATCAGGATCTGTGTCTCCTCGTCGCGGGTGAAGCGGAACCTGTAGAAGCTTACCCGGTCGGTGGTCGTAAATTCGACCCATGTTCCGGGATTTCGCAGGAACATCCGGTGATACCCGGGCTGCACGATCTCGTCATCGTGGCTGAACACCGATTTCCATGAGGCTTCTCCGCCCGTAGGATTAACGGCAGGAGAGGCCGGCATGATCTCGATCCCTGCCATCATCCATGCATGGATCTGGCCGATTCCAAGAACATCCTTCTCGTTGTAATTATACCCTCCTCCGTTCTGATTTTTGTTGCGCGTATGCGGGGCCGCCGAAACCATTCCAAATGGCCTGGAACCTGTAATGAAGAAAATATAACGGCCCCGGGTGCTTTCAATGTAGGGGTCCACCCAACCCACATAATCGGTAGCATTGGTACGGGCCGGGTACACCTCGATCTCTGAAAAGCCAAGATCCTTGCCATTGCCATCGGTGGTGACCACCCGGACGAAGGTGACGGTCTTTGGCTCAAACATTACCAGCTTAGCCGTTCCGTCGTTGGGAATTTCATTCACATACAGGGAACTGCCATCGCTGAAAACAAGCTTGCAGCCTGCTGTGAACTCTTCCAGTGACGGCCGGTCGTAAAGCACGATCCGGTCGATGGTTTGTGGCTGGTCCCAGTCGAGCCGGATCCATGGAAACCTTATGTAGCCCCAACTGGTGGTCACCCCTTCGCAGGCCCACTCGCCGATGCCATGCACTCCGATCATGCCATCCCTGATGTTGTCGGGCTTGTACCGGTCATTTAAAGTGGTCGAGGCGGTCACCCTGCACAGGGGTGCAATGTTATCGGTACCGGCAGTTGTAGCCAGGCCCAGTAACATCACCACCAAAAAAGCCGTTATTCTTTTGCTGTTCATCAATATCCGGGATTTTGGGTTAAACTCATGTTGATGTCCATCTCCCGTTGCGGGATGGGGAAAAGGTAATTAAAAGAGGCCGGATTGGACTGGTCGCCCTTGGCTCTTTTGACACTTTCGATCAATGTGCCTGTTCGCACAAGGTCATACCACCGTAAACCTTCATTGACAAATTCATGCCTGCGCTCAACCAGCACGGCTTTCCTGAAATCATCCTGGCTTAATCCGGTTAAGTCGGGCAGGGCTGTGCTGTTGCCGTTTCGTGCCCTTTCACGCACCTTGTTGATGGCCCAGTATGCTTCGCCGGTAGGTCCGCCGTTCGCTTCGTTCAGCCCCTCGGCATAAATAAGCAGAACCTCCGGATATCTCATTACCATGAAATCGGCGCCCGAGGCGCTGGTGGCGGATGGTTTATAGGCCACCTGGTCCCAGTATTTCCAGATGTGCGGATCAAAGGTATATTGCCAGTAATGGTCGAAGAAGGTTACATCTTTCCTGTAGTCGTTAGTGTCGAAACTGTTCAGAAGATCCTGGGTGGGCAGCATGATCTCCACGCCGGCCGTGAACAGACCTGGGATTGACGGGAGTCCGGAAATAACCATCTGAGAATTCTCGGAGGTGACTTTCCGGTAGAACTGGACTTCAAAAACCGACTCGATACCGTTTTTGTTGGCCTCTTTCCAGTTGGCAGCGTAATCGGGGTGCAGTGCGTAAACATTGGATTCAATTACCTGCAACGCGGCGGAATATGATTTTTCCCATTCTTTGGTTGTCAGATAAACCTTCGACAGTATCCCCAGGGCTGCCCCGCTCGTAGCCCTTCCCTTGTCGTTCGGGTTGGTATATTTGGCAGGTAATTTCGCAGCGGCAAACTTGAGGTCTTCAATGATCTGACCGTAGATCATGGTTGCTGACGACCTGATGGGATAAATCTCCTCAGGGGTCAAATTAGGGGATACCGGGACCATAACCAGCGGAACATCACCAAACAGACGAACAAGGTTGAAATAATTCAGGCCTCTTAAAAACCGTGCTTCTCCGAGAATCCTGGCCTTAAGAGCGGTATCCATCGATATGGCCGGTACTTTTTCGAGCACGATGTTCGCCCTGCTGATCCCCAGGTATGAACCCTGCCAGATTTTGGCGACATAGTTGTTGGTGGTCTTTATCGTATAATTGTTGATCTCATGCAGGTTCGGATCGTTCAGTGTAACCCTGGCGTTGCAATCGTCGGAGCCGATATCCTGGATCAGCCACAAATAGCTGGAATACTGGCTGACCGAACCCAGTACGTCATATACCGCGTTCACGGCCGTAAGTGCATCATCACCGGTCTGGTAGTAATTGTCG
>CAYHCQ010000211.1:0-4025 GCA_964355115.1 uncultured Prolixibacteraceae bacterium
CCATCAGTTTGTTGAGGTCGGTGCGGGAGTAGCTGCCGATGCCCATCTGCGAAACTGCATCGCCGAGGAGAGAAGCTGCCCGTACCTCGTCGTTGCCGAGCAGTGATGCGCCGCCTGAAGAAAAGCCACGGATGATCAGTTCGTCTTCCTTGATGTCGGTAGGTTTGAACACGATCCGGATGCCGTTCGACAGCGTCCACTCGGTGGTTCCGAAGGCGCTGTTGGCTGAGGTTTTCACCACTTTGCCCGGAACAGGCTCCTTCTCCATCAGCTTCTTGCCGGCCATGGCATCGACATACGGACCTATTTTGGTGCTGCGGTACGACATCAGCACGTCGTTGATCCCGGCTTCGGTGGGTATGGTAATCCCCTCTTTTGCGGGACCGGTTACGGTGACGATCATGTTATCGTTGCGCACATACTCTTTGGCGGTTTTATTCACCTCATCGAGCGTGATACCCGGGACCTCTGTTTTTGCAAACCCGTATTCGAATTCGATGCCCGGATTGGGGTTGTTGGAGAGGAAATTCGACACGTTCGGATAGACCAGTTCCCGGTTCTTACGTTTGTCGCGGTCCATATAGCGCGATTCGTAACTGCGAAGGATATTGGCTTTGGCCCGCTCAAATTCACCCGGGGTGAAGCCGTATTGTTTCAGCCTTTCCATTTCGGTAAGCAGTGCTGTGAGGGCCTTGATGGCCTGGTTGTTGGCGGCCTGCGCCATGCCCGAGAAGGCATCCTTTGTGCGGGTGAATCCTCCATAGGAGCTGTAGGCCATGAGGAAGGGAGGATTCTCGGTGCGGGCGATCTCCTGCATGCGCTGGCCGAACATGTGGTTGATGAGCCCCCGTACCAGCTGGATGCGCATGTAGCCGAGGTTTTTATCTTTCTCCGGAATGGCGTTGTGCTTGAAGCTGACATCGACCATGGTGGAGGTGGCCTCCTTGTCGGTGGCGGTCCCGATGAGCGGTTCCCTGTTGTCGGGCACAGCATACTCCTCCTTGGGGGTGGGGTTCTCCACCCTGGGGATGGGACTGAAGAGCTTTTTAATCTTCGCCTCCATCACATCTTCATCGAAATCGCCAACCACGATGATGGCCTGAAGGTCGGTGCGGTACCACTTCTTATAAAAATTTTTGATGGTTTCGTGTTTGAAATGGTTGATCACGGCAGTATCGCCGATCACGTTGCGGGTGGCGTATTTTGAACCCTTGTACACGATGGGCATCAGCTGGTTGTCCATACGCTCGCCGGCCGAGCCGTACATCCGCCACTCCTCGCGGATCACACCGCGTTCGAGGTCAACCTCGGCAGGCACAAAGGAGATATAGTTCGACCAGTCGTGCAGTATGAGCAAGGCTGAGTCGATGATCCCCTCACGCAGCAGCGGGACATTGGAGAGATTGTAAACAGTTTGTTCAACCCCTGTTCCGGCGTTGACGTTGGTGCCGAACTTCACCCCGATGGTGGCGAGGTAGTCGAGAAGCGACTTTTTCGGGTAGTTTTCGGTTCCGTTAAAGGCCATATGTTCGGTGAAGTGGGCGAGGCCGTTCTGGTCGTCGTCCTCCTGGATGGCGCCAACGTTGTGGGCGATATAAAATTCGCCCCGTTTTTCAGGAATTTTGTTCGAACGGATGTAGTAGTGCATCCCGTTTTCGAGCACACCGGTACGCACTTTGGGGTCGACGGGTGGCATCTTTTTCAGGTCATAGGGGGTCTGGGCATTGAGCAGTCCGGCTAAACCGAAGGTCATCAGGAGGGCGGAGAGGATCCGCAGAAAACTGGTTTTCATGTAGTTAATAATTAATAGTTAATAATTGATAATTATTTTTCGTAACGCGTCACTCTTTTCGTCACGCGTCACTTGTATAGATAACGTTTGATGCTTCGCTTCGGGGTTTTCTCAAACTCCGCGGGTACGATCTCAAAGCCGGCGATGCTGATATATTTTGGCATGTGGTGGTTGAGGTCGTGGATATAGCCTTTGAATATCTTAGCGAGTTCCTCTTTGGCATGTCCGGCGCGCTCCATGGCATCATAGTCGGGGAAGATGAGGGCGATGAGTTTTTCGTCGCGTTCGATAATGAGCGACTCCATCACCATGAAGCGGTTGTTGAGCACCGACTCGATCTCCTCGGGGTAGATGTTTTTCCCCGACGGGCCGAGGATCATGCTTTTGCTGCGTCCCCTGATGTAGATGTTGCCATGGCCGTCGATCACACCCAGGTCGCCCGAATGGAGCCAGCCGTTGGTGTCGATGACCGCTTTTGTGGCCTCCTCGTTCTTGTAATACCCAAGCATGACATGGTTTCCGCGCATCAGGATCTCCCCGGCGATATGCTGTGGGTCGGCGGAGTCGATACGCACCTCGAGCTCATCCACGGCCCTTCCCGAGGCCCCCGGGCGGGTAGTCTTCCAGGAGGCGTAAGAGATGAGAGGTCCGCATTCGGTCATGCCATAGCCAACGGTGAACGGGAATCCCATTTTTTTGAAGAACTGTTCGGCTTCCGTGTTGAATGGTGCGCCTCCGATCACCAGTTCGCGGAAGTTACCGCCGAAGACGGCCACCATCTTTTCGCGGATCTTTTTATAAAGCAGCAGGTTTACGCCCGGTATTGCCAGCAGTATCTTCATGTGCGGCTTTCGCAGGACGGGCAGGAGCTGTGACTTGAAAATCTTTTCGATCACCAGGGGCACCGAAAGGATGAGTGCCGGGCGGATATCCTGGAAGGCCTGCATGATGATCTTTGGCGACGGGGTTTTGGTGAGAAAGGTGATGTCGCACCCCAATGTGAAGGGGAAGAGAAATTCGAAGGCACAGCCATAGGTATGGGCGAGCGGAAGAAACGAGAGGATCCTGTCTCCTGCATTCAGCGGCATGTTCCGGTGGGCGTAAAGTATGTTGCCAAGAAGGCTCTTGTGCTGCAGCATGACCCCCTTCGAAAAGCCTGTTGTTCCTGAGGTATAGCTAATCACGGCGAGGTCTTCAGCTGTCCGCCCGTCCGCCTGTCCGCTTGTCCGCCTGTCCGCCTGTCCGCCTGTCCGCCCGTCCGCCTGTCCGCCAGGTCTCCCGAACAGCTCCTCAAACCCCGGAATTCGCAGAATTTTCATGACCAGCGGCATTTCGGCCGGGCTGAGGTCAGAGAAGATGCTCTCTTCGACGAACATCATGACCGATTCGGAGTGGGTAACGATGTAGTGGACATCGGCCGGTTTGAAGTCGGGCAGGATGGGCACGATCACTGCCCCGTACATTACCGTAGCCAGGTATATGATGCCCCAGTTGGCCGAGTTTTTCCCGAGGAGGGCAATTTTATCCCCTTTGCCGATTCCCGATTCCTCGAAGATGTGGTGCAGGGTTCGAATTCTTTCTCCGATCTCACCGAAGGTATAACTTTCGCCACCGTAATCGGACAAGGCCCGTTTGTCGCGGTTGTCGCTGATGGCCTTTTCAAAAAGCGCGACCAGGTTTTCTGGGTTGGAAACCATGAAGGAGGGAATTTGGGAGCACTAATGTAATAACAATTTGTATAACAATTTACGATTTACGATTTGCGAGTTACGATTGAATAAATCTTCCGAACCGGGGTTCAAAGAATCTAAGTTAAAATCAATACAAAAAGCCCAAAAGCCACAATGGGATCCTGTTGTGGTGTCCGATTTCAATGTCATCAGGGAATATATAGGCATTATCAATATCCCTAATTTGCCGGGTATCTTTGTTTTTGCCTCCGATTTCGATAACGAATTTCTGATCAACCAGGAAGTCGGCTCGTTCGTGCAGAAATACCTCATGATTTACCGAAAGCTGGTTTAATGCAAAGGTTTCCCGCAGATTCCCGGTATCCACCCGCTCATGGTTTAACGCAAAAAACAGGTTCGGGTTATCAAGAAATATTTTATCGGGTTTCTGCAACCTGCTGATATATCGCTCAGGTTGATTCACAAGCCGGATCATCCGGGCTTTTTCAAGGTATTGAAAATACTGCAGTACTGTTTGCCTGTGCAATCCTGTTTTTCCGCTG
>CAYHCQ010000212.1:0-3943 GCA_964355115.1 uncultured Prolixibacteraceae bacterium
ATCATCATTGATGTAGTCGTCATAATCCATCCGTTTGTCGATCATCCCTTTGGGTGAGATTTCGATAATGCGGTTGCAAACGGTCTGGATGAATGCGTGGTCGTGGGACGACATGAGGATGTTGCCTTTGAACTTCATCAGGGTATTGTTGAATGCCTGGATCGATTCGAGGTCGAGGTGATTGGTGGGCGTGTCGAGCATCATCACGTTGGCATTGCGGATCATCATCCTGGCGATCATGCAGCGTACCTTTTCACCGCCGGAGAGCACGTTGGCCTTTTTGTAAACCTCTTCGCCCGAAAAGAGCATCTTCCCGAGAAACCCCCGGAGATAGTTGTCGGTGGTGTCGGATGAATACTGCCCCAGCCACTCCATGAGGGTCATGTTGGTCTGGAAAAGTTTCTCATATTCAAGCGGCAGGTAAACCTTCGTGATGGTTTGTCCCCACTCGTAAGTGCCGGTGTCGGGCTTCTCATGGCCCTTGATGATCTCAAAAAGTGCCGTCATCGCCCGTGTGTCGCGCGAAAGGAAGATTACCTTATCCTCCTTTTGCATGGTAAAGCTGAGGTTCTTGAAGAGCAGTTTTCCGTCCATGGTTTTACTGAGATCCTTCACCTCGAGAATCGTATTCCCAGGCTCGCGATCCGGGGTAAAGATAATGCCCGGGTACTTGCGTGTCGATGGCCGGATCTCTTCGATGTTGAGCTTCTCGATCATCTTCTTCCGGCTGGTGGTCTGCTTCGACTTGGAGGCGTTGGCGCTGAAGCGGCGGATGAACTCCTGGAGTTCGGCTTTGCGCTCTTCGGCCTTCTTATTCTGCATCTGCTGCTGACGGAGCGCCAGCTGGCTTGATTCGTACCAGAAGCTGTAGTTCCCGGGGAACTGCTGAACGCGGCCGAAGTCGATGTCGACAATATGGGTACAGATAGAGTCGAGAAAGTGGCGGTCGTGGGAAACGACAAGGACAGTGTTTTCAAAGTTGGCCAGGTACCCTTCGAGCCAGTTCACCGTCTCCAGGTCGAGGTCGTTGGTGGGCTCATCGAGCAGCAGGTTGTCGGGCTTGCCGAACAGCGCCTGTGCGAGAAGCACCTTCACTTTGTCCTTGCCGGTGAGCTCGCGCATCATTCGTCCATGCAGGTCCTCCTTGATGCCCAGACCGCTCAGCAGGCTTGCGGCGCTGCTTTCGGCATTCCAGCCGTCGATGGCGGCAAATTGTTCTTCCAGTTCCGATGCCCGGTTGCCGTCGGCCTCCGAAAAGTCGGGTTTGGCGTAAAGCGTATCCTTTTCGTTCATGATCGCCCACAACTTCGTGTGGCCCATCAGAACGGTAGTAAGGACAGGGTACTCGTCAAATTCAGCATGATTCTGCTTCAGCACCGAAAGCCGTTCACCGGGACCGAAAGTGACAGTCCCCTTGGTGTAATCCATCTCACCGTAAAGTAATTTCAGGAAGGTCGATTTCCCGGCACCGTTGGCCCCGATGATCCCGTAGCAGTTGCCGGGTGTAAAGATCATATTCACATCCTGAAAAAGGATGCGCTTGCCAAACTGTATGCCGAGATTAGAGACCGTGATCATAAAAGGTATAAGTTACGAAAAAAGCAAATTAGTTTTATTTTCCCATTTTGCATTTTGCCATTTTGCATCTGTCATCCTGCATCTGTCATCCTGCATCTGTCATCCTGCATCTGTCATCCTGCATCTGTTTTTTTTTCCGGGGTGCAAAGGTACGACAAAATGGTAAGATGATCACCGTGATGATCGACCGTGATCTGGCTGCGCTTTACCATGTGGAAACTAAGGTGTTGAATCAGGCTGTGAGGAGAAATATTAAGCGATTTCCCGAAGATTTTATGTTTCAATTAAGTTCTGAAGAACTTGTAAATTGGAAGTCACAATTTGTGACTTCCAATTTACTGAACAAAGGTCTCCGAAAGAAACCCCTGGTTTTTTCTGAGCAGGGAATTGCAATGTTGAGCAGTGTTTACATTTTAGTCAAATGTCATCACGGTATTCCCCTCCATCATGGCATTGGTAATCACAACGGGCGTGACCGGGGTTGGGAATTCGGCTGTTTTGGTGTACTTTTTCAGCACGAAAGAGTGTCCGTTTGTCATGAACAGCTCCTCCGAATCGGTGATCTGGAAATGGAGGTGCGGACAGTCGGAGTTGCCTGAATTGCCAAGGAGGGCGATGGGGTCACCTTCGTGCACGACAAGTCCCGTCTGGGTCATGAAGGAACCGGGCACACAGTGACAGTAAAATGCATATCTGCCGTTTCCAATATCCAGAACGAGGTAGTTCCCGGCGAGTTCGTTGGCGGTATTGAAGGTGACGTTGTGCGCATTCCCGTTGTTTTCGGGAAGCCCGTCCTGGATTAGTTTTACAGTTCCATCGGCTACCGCGTAGAGGGTGTCTTTGTAATTATAGTAGGATTCATTCAAGGTTGGATCTCCTGTGTAGGTTGACCCATCGGAATCGATCTGAAGGTTGTCAAAGGCATACCGCTCACCGGTTCCTATCTTCCCGCCCACAAAGAACATGGTGTTGAAGTGGTATCCCAGTGTCGACTGGTTGATAAAGACCCAGTTTGAACCCTTCACCGGCGAGGATATGACCAGCGCCCGGTAAATTGTATCACGTACAAATGTACCTCCATCCACAGTAACCGACTGGTTCGTCAGTGTATCCTGGAAAACAAAGCGGTGTGTTACCGATTCAGGGGCAGTTGTACCAAGCGGGATCGGTAACTGAATTGACAGGTAATAGTTTGTAATAATATCGTTTGGGAACCACGGATTAGCCGGCAGCGGACTTTTATGGATCTTCGGCAGGTCTGACTTTTCGATCGTCATCAGCACCGACTTGGTGGTGTTGTCCAGAACCACGATCTGCTGCAGCGCCAGGCCATCCTTGGCAAACTCCCAAGTCCTCAGGGTATAACCGATGCGGAGGTATTTATCGGTACGAAACGGGGAATCCACCTTGAATATCTCCAGTTTCTCAGCTGGCGATGAATCGTCGGAGGAGTGTTTGTTACAACCTGAGGAGAAAAAAGTGCTCAGCGAAAGCAAAAAAATGGTGGTAAGTGTGGTTGGTTTCATGGTCGGGTGGGGTGTGTGTGTTGGTCTGTCAAAGATATAAAAACCCGGATTTTTCCTGCATCGAAATTCATAAGGACCTTTTCACAATTAAGAATAGACTAATCGCAATAAAATCCTGCAGGGTCTGCATTGCAAATCGTATTCCGGACTATTCTGTAGAATCAATATAAATTGAACCGACAAATGTAAGAAAGTCGATATATGTCTTGACAATGCCCCTGAATTTGATTAGATTTGTTTTTGTTATGAAATTAACAGACCTGATATATTCAATGTAAAACCAGATGTCATGAAAAAACTATTTTTACTCTTAACCGGGATCTTCTTCCTGACCTGCTCAGGAATTGTTAACGCCCAGGTGGCAATCAATGCAACCGGCGACGCCGCAGATGGATCGGCGATGCTTGATGTTTCATCCACTGGCAAAGGATTACTGGTACCTAGGGTAACGAGTGCCCAGATGAACTCCTTCTCCTCAAAATCCGACGGATTATTGGTTTACAATACAGACCAGGAGTGTTTCTACTATTATTCTACTTCAGACCTCAACTGGCACTCTTTTGTTGTTTCTGGAATCTCAGGAACGTTTCAAATCGGAAGTTCTTCAAATTATGTGCAAATAGGTACTGATGGAACTGTAACTCTTGCCGGTAATGCAACGGCATGGAATGATTTTGTTGTAAGTCCCACCACAGCGAAAAACAATGGAACTGCAACTCCCGGATGGACACAGTTTTTTGCCACAAGAATTTACGCATATCATTTTCTAGATGGAAATCTTGAGCAATACTCCGGTAAAAATTTAAGCAGCTAACCTCCCGATGCTCAGGCATTCGTCA
>CAYHCQ010000213.1:0-3935 GCA_964355115.1 uncultured Prolixibacteraceae bacterium
TCATTTTATTAGCTTTGCACATCATTCCTCATTCCATGCGCCCGGCCATCCTCTCGTTTCTGGTCTGTCTGTTTTTCATCCCGCCGGCCAGGGGCCAGTTTCCGGTTTTTTCGCACGATAGCATAGTGATAGTTGAGAATACGCTTAAGAAGATAACCAAAAATGTGAACTTCACCATCCTTCCGGGACCGGTCGACGGGCCATCGGAGAAAATCGGCTTCGCGGTGTTGCCGATGCTGGTATACAACCTCGATAAGACCGATACTCTTTCGCCCCCTTCGTCGTCGGCAATTCTTTTCTATTTCGATTTCTACGGAAGCTGGATTGTAGCCCTGAAGCAGAGTTTTTACTGGAATCAGAACAAATGGAGAGCTTTTATTTCAACAGGGGCCGGCGTCATGAAATTGAAATTTTACGGCATTGGCTGCGACACGGCGATAGTAAGCAACAGCAGCTCGAATTATGTATGGACACAACAGGCGGGGTTTGACGTTTCGGTGAACTGTTTCCGTAAGATCTACAAAGGACTATATGGCGGGCTCGAGTACCGGTATAATATAACCAACCTGGAGGGATCGGATTCCGAAAGCAAAGCGGTTCTCGACAGCTCCGGAATAGTTGTCGGAAAGATCTATGAGAGTGTTCTGATCCCTGCCTTTATCTGGGATGACCGCGACAACATCTTCTGGTCGTCCCGGGGTTACTACGCCAGTCTCAGCCTGCAGCTAGCCAATACGGTTATCTCCAGTTCGAGGGATTATGGAGTGGTCGCAGGTTGGGTAAGCGGGTATCACACACTCAGGAGGAACAGCCGCAATCTGATCCTTGCGTGGCATTTTTACGCCCAGACCGGGTGGGGTGATATGCCCTATCTCCGGTATTCTACTTATGGGCAGGGCGATGAAGTTACGGGCTATACCCATGGAAAATATGTCAATAATTCAGAGGTTGCCATCCAGGCGGAATTGCGGTATGAGTTATGGAAATTCATCTCCTGCAGCGGCTATCTTGGAACGGGCAAAGTGTTTGCCTACCTCGACACATTCGGAAAGTCAAAATGGCTTCATTACGGTGGTTTAAGGCTCTACTTCAATATCATCCCTTCACGAAACATCCGGCTGCGGGTGGATGGTGCTATCGGCCGCCAGGATTGGGGATTCTATGTTGGGATTGGGCAGGCGTTTTAGGCGGACAGGCGGACAGGCGGACGAGCGGACGGGCGGACAGGCGGATATGTCAGTCTTTCAGGCATCGGACCTGGAAACCGTTGGCGGGGGAGCTTTCATAAAGAGATACCGACTGGTTGAAGTTATTCAGTCCGCGGGCTACGGGCTTATTGCCGGCCAGGGTGGAGGTCCAGTACATGACCCCGCTGCTGGCATCGGCGGGGGTGAACGACCACATTGTATTGAGGTACCGGATCCCGAAAAGGTTCCCATGAAATCCCGGGGTTGAATAAAGATCTTTGAGCGCTCCCCCTGCAATGCCGGGACCCTGGCTGGCATCGAGGAGTTGCTGCCATTCTGCAGAGGTGGGCACATGCCATCCGGGCGGGCATAGCCCCTGGGAGGCCGCACTGTTGTTGTAGGTCATCAGTTCGTCCCACTGGTAGAAGGAGTGAGGAGTTAAGAGTGAAGAGTTAAGAGTGTATTTTTCGGAGATGCAGTTGTCGGTTTGGTGTGTTAAATCGTCAATCGTAGTTCCAAAATCTAAATTTGCCGCCATCCAGCATTGTGAGCCGATCTGAACGGTAGGATAGATCTTGTTGTCGCGGATATCGGTCAGGTTCTGTCCGCATATGAACGAAGGTGGCGCAAGGACAGTGACAATCACCGAATCCATGTTGCTGCAATTGTACATGTTCCTGTATTTGTAGTAGATCCTGTGGAGGCCTGTGCCGGCGAACTGCGGTGTGAAGGTCCCGGTAATAGTATCGACTCCGGCGCCTGAGTACCATCCGCCGTAGGGTGTTCCTCCCTTCAGCAGGTAAGGCTGGGCTGCCGTGGTGGTCACCAGATCGAAGCAGGCAGGCAGGTCGGTAATGGCCAGAGGTTTGACGGTAACTGTCGTGCCTGCTGATGTTCCCGGGCATCCGTTGGCCTGTGGCGAAACGGTATAGGTAACCGATTCGAACTGCTGTCCGAGGTTTCGGAGTTTCTGGGTGATCTGGTTGCCGTTGCCATTGGAGTAGCCTGTAACCTGCGGGGAGGAGCCTGCAGCTGTCCAGGTGAAGGTGGCGCCTGCCACCGGGGAGGAGAGGGCAATGGAGGTCCAGGTGTTTCCGCAGATTGTTTGCGAGGCTGGGGTGATGATGACCGGCGCTACCGGGAAAACGGTGGCGAAGAGCTCCCTGATATTCCCTGTACAGCCATCCGCTACAGGTGTTATATAGTAGGTGACCCTTTCGGTATTGACCCCCGAATTAAAAAGCGTTTGCGCAATGGAATTGCCGGAGGAGGGAAAGAAGCCGAAAACGTTCGCCGATGATCCGCTGGCAGTCCAGGAGAAGGATGTGGCGGGCAGGTTCGAGGTAATTGCAATGGAGGTCATGCCGGCCGAACAAACAGTATCGGCCTCGGAGTTGTTTGTGACTGCCGGAAGAGGCCTTACCTCAACTGTATAAATTGCCGGGGCACCAATGCATCCTGCATTGTCGGGGGTGATTGTATAGATAACGCTTCCCGCTGTTACACCGGGATTCAGCAGGATATCGTTGATCACCAGTCCGGAGCCCGGTCCGAATCCTGACACCGTTCCCGAGAGCAGGGCGGCTGTCCAGGTGAAGGTGGTACCCGCCTGGTTGGCCGTGAGTACGATGTTTGCGGCACTTCCCGAACAGATCGACTTGAACAAGGGAAAGTTGGTCACAGCAGGTGGAGGCGACAGTGTGAGCACCATGTCATCGTGAACCATCACACAGGGTTCAAGCCCGGTTGCGTCGAGTCCCAGGGTAACGGTTCCTGCAGCAATGTCGCTGCTGCCCGGGGTATACACGGGATTCAGGATCGTGGTATCGTTGAAACTTCCATCCCCCGTGGTTGTCCATCTCAGTCCAACCGAATTTGTTGCCGTGGCCCCTGCAATAAAAAGGGTTGCCTGTTCACAAATATCCATATCGGGACCAGCCGAGACGGCCACGGGTGGAGTGAACGAAAGCCGCATGGCATCGGCATCAGAGCCGCACAAACCCGGTACGGTCATGGTAAGTGTCACAAATCCTCCGGCGACATCAGCGGCGCTGGCTGTATAAACAGGATTTTGCAGGGAGGGATTATTGAAGGTACCACTTCCGGAGGTGCTCCAGAGGATGGATAGCGGGTTCAGGGCACTGGCATCGGCAATAAGGTATAGTGTTCCTCCACAGATGGTGCTGTCGATGCCGGCAAAGGCAATGGCAGCCGGAAGGACAATAATCCGTGCCGTGTCGCGGCTGATGCAGTTGCCGGTTCGTGTGGTTAGCAGGGTGTAATAAAGTGTATCGGGTTGTGTAAGGATGTTATTGAAAAAGAAGACCGGATCGGAAACAGAATAGGAGCTGAGGTAGTTGGAAGGTACCCAGGCATACGTGTAGCCTGTTGTTGCTGCCGTGCCGATGGTTACGGGAGTCTGTTCGCACACCTCGGTGTCGGCCCCTGCGTTGAAGATGCGGATGTTGCTGATTGGCAGTACAGCCTCGCCGCAGATGCATCCGTTGAAAGGAAGCCGCAGCGCGGCAAGCATACCACAAACCTTATCCGCGGATGCCGTAAAGGTGGCAGTTGCCTCAACGCTGTCGCCCGGAAGGAGTCCGGCCACTGAAACAACCTGCCTGAAGAGAGAATCTGCCCCGGTATCATCGGCCTGACCGTTACCGTTGGAATCGTGCACGAAATAAACATTTGCAGTGGTGGTGTGCAGGGTATCTGTTCCAAGATTTTTCAAACGGTAGGTAACCG
>CAYHCQ010000214.1:0-3889 GCA_964355115.1 uncultured Prolixibacteraceae bacterium
ACGAGAGGTTTCAGTTTGAGGAATCCCCCGAGGACGATCATGTTGAAAACCTTTGAAAGACCTAGTTTTCCTGCTTCATCGGCAGCTTCGATGGAATAAATATTGATGTCTTTGCGCTCGGGATGATGTGTGATGCCGTTTGGGTCGTAGATGAGGAGTCCGCCCGGTTTCACCGTTTTCTCGAATTTGTCCATCGACTGCTGGTTGAGGATGATGGCTGTATCGAAAGAATTGAGGATGGGGGAGCTGATGCGTTCATCGCTGATGATGACAGTAACGTTCGCAGTTCCGCCGCGCATTTCGGGACCATAAGATGGCATCCAGCTTACCTCTTTGTTTTGCATCACCCCTGAATAGGCAAGAATTTTACCCATCGAGAGAACACCCTGTCCACCGAAACCGGCAATTATAATTTCTTCAGTCATATCTTACGAATATCGAATATTGAACAACGATTTTTGAATTTTGAATTTTAGCTATTTAGCATTTTGCCATTTTGCCATTTCGCTATTTTGCCATTTCGCTATTTTGCACCAGTTTTCCATCGATTTTGATATCTCCAAGCGGGTAGAAGGGGAACATGTTATCCTCCATCCATTTGTTCGACTGAACCGGGGTCATCTTCCAGCCTGAGTTGCAGTTGGAAACCACCTCAACGAATGCCACGCCTTTGTTCTCCTTCTGAAGTTCGAAGGCTTTACGAAGAGCTTTCTTGGTTTTGCGCACATGATTTGGAGTGTGAACGGCCTGACGGGTAACGAAGTGTACTCCGGGCAGCTGTGCTACCAGTTCGGTGATCCTGAGCGGGTGGCCCATTGTCGGGACATCACGTCCGTAGGGAGAGGTCGACGATCGCATTCCGGGCAGTGTGGTGGGGGCCATCTGGCCGCCTGTCATCCCGTAAATTCCGTTGTTGATGAAGATGATGGTGAAGTTCTCACCCCGGTTGCAGGCATGAATGGTTTCAGCCGTACCGATGGCGGCGAGATCGCCGTCGCCCTGATAGGTGAATACGAAATGGTCGGGCCAGAGTCGTTTTACAGCGGTGGCCAATGCAGGCGCACGTCCGTGGGCGGCACCGATCATATCAATATTGAGAAAGTCGTAGGCAAGCACTGAACAGCCAACCGGGGAGATGCCGATGGTTTTATCCTGGATGTTCATCTCTTCGAGCACCTCCATGAGCATGCGGTGAACGGTTCCGTGTCCGCAGCCGGGGCAATAGCTCAGGGGACGGTCGACAAGCAGGTCGGTCTTTTTGTAGACGATATTTTCCGGCTTCCGTATTTCGGATTTTGCGAATAGTTCTTCCATAGTTAACCTCCGATAATTAGTTTTTCAAGGGCCCTTACCACTTCATCGGGAGAGGGAATGATTCCGCCGAAACGTCCGTAATGTTCGATTTTCACCCTGCAGCCGACAGAAAGTTTAACATCTTCGATCATCTGGCCGGCGTTCATCTCAACCACGAGAATTCCTTTCACGCGGTTACCAACAGTAGCTACCTGCTCGGCCGGGAACGGGAACAGGGTGATCGGTCGGAAGAGCCCGACCTTTATTCCTTTTGCACGTGCCAGGTCAGTGGCTTTCTGACAGATACGGGCAGAAAGTCCGAAGGCGACAAAGATGTACTCTGCATCTTCGCACATGATCTCCTCGTAAAGCACTTCATTCTCTTCCATGAGCCTGTACTTTGCCTGGAGTTTCAGGTTCACCCGCTCCTGCCCGGCCGGGTCGAGGTCGAGGGAGGTAATGATATTGTGATCGCGACTCGCCGGGCGTCCGTTGGAGGCCCAGGGGCACTGTTTGATGATCTCTTCGGTGGTACGCCGTGGGATCTGATCAAAAAGCACTACCTTTTCCATCATCTGCCCAATGGCTCCGTCGGAGAGGATCATCACCGGGGTGCGGTATTTGAAGGCAAGGTCGAAGCCAAGTTTCACATGGTCGCACATCTCCTGTACCGATGCAGGGGCCAGGACAAGCATTTTGTAGTCGCCATGTCCTCCGCCTTTGACAGCCTGGAAATAGTCGGCCTGCGAAGGCTGGATGGTACCAAGGCCGGGACCTCCCCGAACGATGTTCACAATGAGACCGGGAAGTTCGGCGCCAGCCATGTAGCTGATGCCTTCCTGCATAAGGCTGATGCCCGGACTGGAGGAGGAGGTTAAAACCATTTTTCCGGAACCGGCGCCGCCGTATACCATGTTTATCGAAGCTGTTTCACTTTCAGCCTGAAGCACCACCATGCCCGTCCGTTCGAAAGGTTTCTCGGCCATGAGGTATTCCATGACTTCGGACTGAGGAGTGATCGGGTAGCCGAAATACCCATCGCAGCCCGCGCGAATGGCAGCTTCGGCGATGGCTTCGTTGCCCTTCATTAATCTAAGTTCACCCATTGGATTCTATGTTTTTGATTTTTATTCGGTTGTGACTTTTGCCCGGTAAACGGTGATGACTCCATCGGGACAAACAAGTGCGCAGTTGGTGCATCCGGTGCACTCCCCGTTCACTTTCATGGCGAAATGGTAACCTTTGCTGTTCACTTCCTTCGACATCGCGATCACGGTGAAGGGGCAAGCAGCGAGGCAGACTTCACAGCCTTTGCAGCGTTCAGTGTTGATCACGATATCTCCTGTGATTTTAGCCATAGCTGAAGAGATTTTAGGGTTCGTTAAGTGCGACGAAATTACAGATATTTCTTTGATCCGCACATATGAGGGTGTTAAGTAATTAACAGGATGTGGGTAATTTAGAATTGGTTTAAGCTGGCGAGGATTACCGGGATATAGATGACAGATAACCGGATTTACAGATATTGGGGTTAGCGCCTTGCAATTTTTTCGTTGATCCCCCTGAAATACTCCTCCGTAAATGTGGGATGAATGCTGTGATAAAAGGCGATGAGGAGGTCTGCTTTTTTACGGATTCGTACATTCTGGTCGACGATTTTCCAAAACTCACGGGAGCCGGTGAAGATATTCTGGGCGAAAACATTCACATCCTCCTCCACAGAAGCCTGTGAGTATTTTGACAGAAAGCCGCTTGTATAAAGCTCCGGGTCGAGGCTCATGGAGGCCTCCCCGTGCAGCATGGCATCCACGCCACCGTTGCCATAAACAAACCGCCATGGGTTGATGCTCTCCCACTCAGCTGTTTTAAACCGTCCCGGGAATGAACGTTTCAGGATGCTGGAAAATTCGTGATGGAATACATTCTCGATAAAGATGTCGGAGAAGAGCGGGTTGTACTCATCATCGCTCATGTATATGTTATTTGAAGCGTTGGTGCCGCCATACATGACCCCGTAAAATTTCATTGTCTTGAAAAGATACACGCGATCGAGGTTATCGCGCAGGATTTGGTCGGAATATTTGGCAAAGGCGCGCTGGAGGATAAGGATCATGCGTTGGCGCTCTGTTCTCGAAAGTGGTTCTACCTCCGCATTGATCCGGGCTCCATACCAATGACCGGGAAAGACCTTTTCCGTGATGGCAAAAAAAACCTCCGTACTGGTGCGTTCGTCGATATATACATCCCGGGGGAATGTACTCCCGAGCAGCAATAACCCAACCACCAGCAGGGCCAGACTGTTCTTCATGACCTTGTGCCGATTAACCGGGTACAAAGATTACCCTTTCAGTACCACGACGGGAGCGGGTTCCGGCTATTTTGTCAACGGGGAGATGTTAACGGAGATGATGACTAAGAAGATGAAAAACAGATTATTATGATGCGGGATGCGAGATGCGGGATAAAGAGAGAGAAAACAGCAGAGGGGGCTTGTTAATAACCCGAATGCACTCTAAACTCCTCACTCTTAACTCTTAACTCTTAACTCTTCACTTGTTCCGGGTGATTCTCATGAAACCTCTTCAGCCTGGCTTCC
>CAYHCQ010000215.1:0-3871 GCA_964355115.1 uncultured Prolixibacteraceae bacterium
GATTTTGCCGCTATTATGGGCAAGAGCGGATCCGGGAAATCTACCTTTATGAACATCATCGGCTGCCTGGATGTTCCCACCCGCGGGAAGTACCTTCTGGATGGCGTTGATGTCAGCATCCTGACAAAAGACCAGCTGGCAACACTGAGAAACCGGAAGATAGGGTTTGTATTCCAGTCATTCAACCTATTATCACGAACCTCGGCACTTGAGAATGTAGAACTGCCCCTGATGTACAACCACCAGGTCAGTTCGAAGGAGATGCGCGACCGGTCGATGCAGGCGCTTGAGGCCGTCGGACTGGCAAGCCGTTCGGGGCATATGCCCAATCAGCTTTCGGGGGGAGAACAGCAGCGTGTGGCGATTGCCCGTTCACTGGTCAACGACCCTGTGGTGATCCTGGCCGATGAGCCCACCGGAAATCTGGATACCCGCACAAGTCTTGAGATCATGGACATTTTTCAGCGACTTAATGAAAAAGGGATTACCATTGTTATAGTTACCCATGAAGCGGATATAGCTTCATTCACAAAGCGTAATATCACCTTCCGCGACGGAAAAATCATCCGCTCCGTTGAGATCGGAAAACAGCGCAATGCACGGGAGGAGATGGCACTTATCCCGGCAGGGGCGGAGGAGGAAGAATGAAACTGAAAAACCTTTTGAGGGCGGCCATCCGTTCGCTTGCCAAGAATAAGATGAGGACTTTCCTTACCATGCTCGGTATCATTATCGGCGTGGCTTCCGTGATTGCCATGCTGGCCATCGGGCAGGGTTCGAGGGAAAGCATTCAGTCACAGATCTCGACCCTTGGCACAAATGTGCTGATGATATATCCCCAGGCAAGCAGCAGCGGTGGAGTCAGGATGGAGGCCGGAACGTCCCAAAAGATGACGCTGGATGACGCAACAGCCCTTTCGGAGCGCTGTCCCTCGGTTGCCTATCTTACACCCCAGGTTCGTACGAGCGGACAGCTTGTGGCTTCGAACATGAACTGGCGCTCATCGGTTTACGGTGTTTATCCCGATTATTTTAACATCCGGAACCTTAAAATCGAAAGCGGGAGCAACTTCACCCTGAATGATGACAAGAGTGCGGCAAAGGTATGTGTGATAGGGCAAACCATCGTAACCAACCTTTTTGGGGAGGGGGCCGATGCCGTTGGCAGGGTGATCCGGATCAACAAGATCCCGTTTAAAATTCTGGGTGTGATTGAAAAGAAAGGTCAGAATGCATTTGGACAGGATCAGGATGATATGGTTATCGCCCCTTTTTCGACCGTTCAGAAGCGGATGCTGGCCATTACCTATATTCAGAGTATGCTGGCGTCGGCAATTACTGAGGAGAAAATACCAGCTGCCACCGAAGAGATAACGGAGGTGCTGAAAGAGCGCCACCGGCTCGGCTCGTCAGAAGATCCCGATTTCACGATCCGGACCCAGTCGGATATTGCCAATGCAGCAACGGCAACTTCGAAAATCCTCACCATCCTGCTTGCCAGCATTGCGAGTATTTCGTTGCTGGTGGGAGGTATCGGGATCATGAATATCATGCTCGTATCGGTGACAGAGCGTACCCGTGAAATAGGGATCCGGATGAGCGTTGGCGCCCGTGGCCGGGATGTGCTGCTTCAGTTCCTTATAGAGGCGCTGCTTATCTCCCTTCTTGGCGGACTCATCGGCATCGGGCTCGGCATAATGGTTTCCCAGGTAATTGCCAACCTTATGAGCTGGCCGGTCACCATCACAATACAATCGATCCTTATGTCGTTTATCTTCTCCTCGGCGATCGGGATATTCTTTGGCTGGTATCCTGCCCGAAAGGCTGCCCGTCTCAACCCGATCGATGCACTGAGGTATGAGTAGGAAATGGTTAGATGGTGAAATGGTGAGATGGTGAGATCAAGGAACCGGTTACAGATAGCGCGATTGTTGGGGAATATCCTGGTAGCTCTGATGTTTTATCTTTTCCCGGTCGCTTCATACTCACAAACGGATTTCAATTTTAAGCAGGCCGGACTGACCAATCTGCGCAAAGGTGAGTACATCGAGGCGCTGGCGAATCTGAACAATGCCATTCAGCGAGAACCGGGACTTTCGGAGCTCTACTTTTTAAGGGGCTATGCCAAATACGGGCTCGACGATTTTCTGGGGGCCGAACGCGACTATACACTGTCGATCGAACTCTCGCCGGTACTTGCCGATGTATTCATCAACCGGGCCATTGTACGGGCACAGCAGCAGAATTTCCGCGGGGCGCTGGAAGATTTTTCACAGGCCCAGGAGCTTTCTCCCGACAACTCCGATATCTATGTAAACCGTGCACGCACCAACCTCTTTTTAAAGAACTACTATGCCTGTATTGTCGATTGCAGGAGGGCTATAGAACTGAAATACAACCATGAGAGTATATATATCGTCAAAGGCACCGCAGAGATTGGTATTAAACGATATCCCAATGCCATTGAGGATTTTAACAAGGCGGTCGCCCTGAATCCTGAAGATCCCAACGGATATATTCAACTGGGCTCCGTCCATCTTGAACTCAACCAGCCCGATTCAGCGATCCGTTGTTACAGCCGGGCGATCCGTCTCGATTCGAACAATACCTATGCACTTTTTAACAGGTCGCTTGGCTTTATCAAGATAAAAGAGCTGAACCTGGCATTGCAGGACCTGAACAAATTGGTACGGCTCTCTCCATACAACTCCTTTGCCTATTTTAACCGGGCAATTGTGCTGAACGACCTGAAGGAGAAGAAAGCGGCCATCCGTGATTTCAGTGCGGTGATCAACCTCAATCCGAAAAATATCATCAGTTACTATTACCGCGGCTTGCTGAAAGCAGAAATGAAAGACTACCAGGGAGCCTTGGCCGATCTCGATAAGACTGTGGAGTTGTATCCCGATTATGCGGATGCCTATTACAGCCGGTTTGAGATTAAGAACAAAACCGGCGACCGTGCCGGTGCCGCAAAGGATTACCAGCGTGCCATGGAGATCGGTGAAAAGAACCACATTGATCCCGCTACGCTTGCAGCGCAGAAGAATTACCTGGAAAGCCTGGTTAAACTCAGCGGCGACTTTGAGGAGATGAACACACTCAACAGCAAATTTCAGAATCAGTATATTGACATTCAGCTGATTCCAATGTTCACCCTCTTCCTGGGCAAGCTGAATTACGACCAGATCAGCCTCTACGATACATATAAAAAAGAGCACTATTTCACCAATATCATAGCCCTTACCTACAGGCCGGAACTGCTGAAAGATTCGGTTTGCAGGCAGGAGATTGAGAACCAGACCCACCTCATCGATTCGGTCTCTCCCCGGCCCGAAGCCTACTATAAAAGGGCTATTGCCTGGTCGGCCATCAGGAATTTCAATAATTCATTCGCTGATTATGACTCGGCACTTCGCATCAATTCGGCCTTCATCATGGCCTATTTCAGCCGTGCTCAAACACGGTTCGACCTGATCCGCCTCCTTCAGTCGCAGGATGAGGCAGGACAGGAGATCTCCATCGGTAAAACACCACCGAAGATTGCCACTCAGCTCCAGTCGAGCCAGCAGGAACAGTCTTACGAAAAAGTGCTGGCCGATCTTGACAGGGCAACCGAGCTTGATCCGGGATTTCCGTTTGCCTATTATAACAAGGGATTTGTGCATTGTGCCATTGGCAATTACCCGGCTGCCATCGATGATTTTACCAAAGCCATCTCATGCCGTGAAAAGTTCGCTGAGGCATATTTCAACCGGGGACTGATCTATATCCTGTTGAATGATAAGGCCAACGGTTGTGTTGACCTGAGCCGGGCTGGCGAGCTCGGCATTCTCGATGCGTACAGGGTGATGAAGAGATACTGCTATAA
>CAYHCQ010000216.1:0-3760 GCA_964355115.1 uncultured Prolixibacteraceae bacterium
AAATATACCTGTTCAGCCACATGGCCCAGCCAATGAATGGATAGTAGAAGAGCGATTTCTTGGCCACCCATTTAAAATGTGCCCACAACAGGAAAAGCACGATGATATCGGCCCCCGACTGGTGATTTGAAACCATCAGGTAGGTCTCTTTCGGATCGATCTTATTTCGGCCGGTAACCCTTATACGCCACAGGGGATTAATTTTGAGCACAATGAATGACCATGCACAGGTATACTTTTGCATCAGGAACAGCCGCCGGTCGAAAGGTGCCGTGAATATATACAGTACAAACGAAAGCGGGAACAATATCCCGGAGATGAAAAAGAGTTCAAACCAGAACCAGACCGAAGCAAGGTAGCGGATGACGGTGTTCATCGTGATTTTACAATTCGTACAAGGATTTATGGACACTGTAATCGCGCCATTTTTCAATAACGGATTTCATATCTCCGGGATATACCGAATCGAAATTAACCATCTTTTGCGACGTGGGATGTATAAATCCCAGGGATTTTGCATGGAGCGCCTGTCGGGGCATGATTTTGAAGCAGTTATGTACGAATTGTCTGTATTTCGTGAAGGTGGTTCCTTTCAGGATTTCACTGCCGCCATAGCTCTCGTCATTGAAAATCGGGTGCCCGATGTGCTTGAAATGTACCCGGATCTGGTGTGTCCGCCCTGTTTCCAGCCTGCACTCAACCAGTGTAACATAACCCAGCCGTTCAAGCACCCGGTAATGGGTTACCGCATGCCGGCCTTTTTCAGGATCATCGTAAACCGCCATGATCAGCCTGTTTCGGATGTCGCGGCCGATATTTCCTTTGATGGTCCCTGAATCTTTTTCCACATTCCCCCAAACCAGGGCGACATAAGTGCGGTCGATGGTGTGGTCGAAAAACTGTTTGGCTAGCCTTGTCTGGGCGAACTCATTTTTGGCGATCAGCATGATGCCGGATGTGTCCTTGTCGATCCTGTGCACCAGGTAAGGTTTCCTCTCCTCCTCCTTCATTGTATCCGCCCGCTGCATATGAAACAGGAGTGCATTCTGCAGGGTTCCTGTGAAGTTTCCGTGGCCGGGATGCACAACCATACCCGGTTCTTTGTTGACTATAATGATGTCCTTGTCCTCAAATACGATGTTTATGGGAATATCTTCGGGGTAAACCTCAGTATCGCGCGGCGGATATGCCATCACGATCGAGATAACATCCATGGGTTTGACCCGGTAATTGGGTTTGATCACCTTGTCGTTCACAAGGATGTTGCCAGCATGGGCGGCATTCTGTATTCGGTTGCGAGAGGCATTCTCGATCTTTGCCATCAGGTATTTATCGATGCGGAAGAGGGCCTGCCCCTTATCGACAACAAATCGAAAATGTTCGTATAATTCGTTCGACTCCTCCGGAATATCCAGCCGTTCAGGTTCAGTATCCTGGTTCATAAACTTTACCTGGAGATAATAAACCTGGTGACTCCCCGGCGGGATCCATCAACCCCGCTCAGCTCGAGAAAATAGAGCCCGTTGGGAAGTGATGAAACATCCAGGGAGGAGGAAAAATGCTGGCGGAGAATGCGTTGTCCGTAAATATTGAAAATGGTGAGGGTGGATGATGTCATCGAAGCTTCTTGCTGGCCGGGGATCTGAATGTGCAGAGTCCCTGTGTTGCACGGATTGGGGTAAACGACCATAGTCGCATTCCTCGCGGTAGGCTCCTGAACCCCCAGCGGGATCGGTTTGCCGACAACCGGACGGATCATGAGTGAACCTGTATAACTGCTTGTGGTCCACTGGCCTATCGAGTTGTAATATATCTGTATCTGGTTGTTGTTGTAACGGTCGAACCCTACATTGAGGTTGTCATTGGTGGTCTGTATCCATCCAACAAAGAAGGTTCCGGTGATACGCAGCCCGCCGGGAATATGGTAAGTAACGAACTTGTTCAGACTGTCGGTAAACCTTGGCATGACAAGCGCCGACCAGATGGTATCACCCGGATTGCCGGCATTGTCGTTCCATACGCAGAGGTAAAACCACTGCTGGTTGTTCATTCCAAGGGTCCGGTTGAAGTAGAACCTTATGGCCCTGAGGGTGTCGGGCGACTTGTTCAGCCTGAATTTACATGCCAGTTTCGATCCTGCAGGGGTCAATCCGTAACCGGCTTCAGGGGTGCCGTCATCGTAGGCGAAATAGTTGTAAAAACGCTGGTACCCGGTAATAGTGTCGCCAAATGCCGACCCCGGGGCATTGTCTCTCACAATATGGGTCGTCTTAAATACAGCGCTGTCCGTCGAACTGATCGGGAAAATATAGGGCATTGCCGGATGGGCAAAAGGCTGCCAGGTGACATACCCATCGGTGTAAATTGGCTCGATGCTGTAATTTCCTCCGTCGTACACTTTATTGAATGAACCCGATTCGTCGGTAAGGGTATAGCCGTAAGTCGACAGGTGACTTACAACATCCCGGTTGCTCATCAGCATGTCGATCGTGTCGCGGATCGCATTGGTAGGGTCGTCGCAGTATTGGGGGTAGGGCATCGACTGGTAACTTTCGAGAAGTGAAGGAACCCGCTCAATAAAACGCAATTCAGGGTACACGGTATCGTTCAGGTTCCGTCCGGTATTCAGGAATACATTATCAAGATTCCACTGGTCGCAGTTGCTTTGCCAGCTGGGTTCGGCAGAACTGGCAAGGCTCACATAGTTCAGGAAGCGGAAACGGAATTTTTTCTTGAAGTAGGTTGCAGTATCTGTAACAGGAACCATCACCTGCATGAAGTATTTGTTGTTTTGCAGGTAGAAGGTGTCGAGCTGCGTACCATTGGCGTACCAGACCATGTTCCACTTGTCGGGCATGTGCGTCACAACGGTGTCGCCGGGAATAAGCGTGTCGTAAGCGGGTCGTGCAAGGAACTGAAGAATCAGAGAGTCGGTTGCGGAAGGCCCCCGGAAAGCTCGTCCCTGGGGCTGGTAGTAGAAGCTGAGGTAGACTGAATCAGCAATTGTAAGTTTTCTTGGAACGGGCAAGAATGCCGAATCGAGCCGCACAAACCGAGAAGTAAGGTGATCTGCAATGAAATTGACCGGACCGGGAACGGCATTTGAATACATGTGACCCGAATCGTTTATGGCATCCATCGTGAGTGCCCCGATGTTTACCGGGAAAACCGGGTAGTCGTCATTTACAAATCCATCCTGGTCTATCCATCTGTCGGCGGATGGGAAAATATAATCCTCCGAAAAATCATCAAAGAAAGGCAATCCCACAGGGATGGTATCGGTTTCCGCCGATGCAGACTTTAAACGGTACAGTTCACCCATCCTGGTCTTCACGACAGGATTCTCCTGCAGACCGGTGAGATACTCCTGGGCAACCCCCGAAACAGTGAACAAGACAAGGAACAATATGGAGCCAAATAGACGCATTGAAAATAATTGATAATTGATAATTGATAATTGATAATTTCCCCTCTTACCCTCATACCCTCATACCCTCTTACCTTCTCACCTCAGGCTATCCTCCATCGTGGAGTCAGTTTTCATTTCCGAAGCCTTGGCTCCCATTCCTACCGTCATATCGATCACCGAGCCTTTGTCGATGATGGTTCCGGGTGCAATTGGTTTTCGTTCGAACAGCTGGTTCTGAACTGCATCCTCATCGAACGAACGGATGTATAGCAGTCTTCCGGGTTTTAGTCCGGCCGATTCAAGCATCGCTTGCGCCTGCCTCAGTGTAAGGTCACGCAGGTCGGGCATGGT
>CAYHCQ010000217.1:0-3732 GCA_964355115.1 uncultured Prolixibacteraceae bacterium
GCGAGCGGTTTCAGTAAAATAGCAAACAGAGGTTCTGAATCCAGATTGAGCTCGTTGGCAATAATGCAGGCAATATCCAGAGCCCTGTTGGCCGGGGCCGGATCTTTGGCCGATCTGCCAGCCTCCTGCAGCAATGTGCAGGCCCGAAGAAGCAATGGTGCGTCGTTACTTCCTATGGCCGATAAGAGCAATTCCTCGATTTTTATGGCAGAAACGATCTCCGGATTTTGGATCAAGGCAACAATTTTTAAGCGTACAAAAATACGAATTATCAGTGGGCATCGTCCCGCATACCTTTGTAACGGTTTTTTTTTTGCCGAAGAATTACATAGATTGTTTGCACAATTTAGAATTATTCTTAATTTAGTGGTCGAAAATCAATACGAATGTTTCGGATCGAAAGTAAAATAGACACGAATAGTGCAGATTTCCTGCGCAACAAGGAGGCCTACCTGGAATTGCTGGGCAGATACAAAGAGATTCTGTCCACTGTAAAAAAAGGAGGAAGCGAACAGGCCGTTGCAAAACATAAGGAGCGCGGCAAGCTGCTGGCCCGTGAGCGGATCGACCTGCTGATCGACCGCAATACCCCTTTCATTGAGCTGTCGGCCCTGGCTGCCTACGGATTTTATGACCATGGCTTTCCCTCTGCAGGCGTTGTCACCGGTATCGGTGTAATTCATGGCAAGGAGGTAATGATTATTGCCAATGACGCTACCGTAAAGGGCGGGACCTATGTAAAAGAGACCATCAAGAAACATGTACGTGCACAGGAGATTGCTATGGAGAACCGGCTCCCGTGTGTTTACCTGGTCGATTCAGGGGGTGTATTCCTTCCTGAGCAGGCCAATGTTTTTCCCGACAAGTACGATTTCGGACGATTTTTCTTCAACCAGGCAAGGCTCTCTTCAAAAGGAATTCCGCAGGTGGCCATTGTTATGGGTTCCTGCACGGCCGGCGGCGCCTATGTTCCTGCCATGAGCGACGAAACAATCATCGTGCGCAACCAGGGAACCATCTTTATCGGTGGCCCGCCCCTTGTGAAGGCTGCCACAGGCGAGGAGGTTTCCGCGGAAGAACTCGGCGGCGCTGAAGTCCACACCATGATCTCCGGAGTAGCCGACCATCTGGCAGAAAACGACGTGCATGCCATCCAGATATGCCGTAATATATTTGAATCGATTCAGAGGCAGCAGTTCCAGGAGCTGGAAATCCATCCCATCGAGGAGCCTTTTTATAATCCCGAAGAGCTTTACGGCATACTCCCCATTGATCTGAAGAAGCCGGTTGATTCGAAAGAGGTAATCGCCAGAATGGTCGACGGGAGCCTTTTTCACGAATTCAAAGAGCGGTATGCACCCACCATCACTACCGGTTTTGCCCGCATCATGGGTTATCCGGTAGGCATCCTGGCTAACAACGGTGTGCTTTTCGGCGAGACCGCCCTCAAAGGGGCCCATTTTGTTGAACTCTGCACAAACCGCAATATACCCATCCTCTTCCTGCAGAATATTACAGGTTTTATTGTCGGGAAACAGTATGAACGAGGAGGTATAGCCCGCGACGGCGCCAAATTCGTGCATGCTGTTGCCAACGCCGATGTGCCTAAGTTCACGGTGGTTTTCGGCGGATCATTTGGGGCAGGTAACTACGCAATGGCAGGACGGGCCTACGAACCGCGCTTTCTCTTTATGTACCCCAGTTCCAAGATCTCGGTAATGGGTGGCGAACAGGCTGCCGGAGTGCTGATTACGGTAAAAGAAGACCAGCTCAGGGCTGCCGGAAAAAGTTTATCGGATGAGGAACGCGAAAAGATGCGGCAGACCATCCTGAAAAAATACGAAGTTGAAGGCTCGGCCTATTTCAGTACGGCACACCTCTGGGACGACGGCATCATCGATCCTGTGGATACCCGGAAAATCCTGGGACTGGCTATTGCCATCTCGCAGAATAAAAAGTACGAGAAGACGCAGTATGGGGTTTTTAGGATGTAAGTGATAAGTGAATAGTGATGAGTGATGAGTGAATAGTGATAAGTAATGAGTGATATTTTTAAAAGCATGTATCAGACCATTGAAACCACGAACGAATCCGGTGTGTTCACCATTTGGTTGAATCGTCCGGATGTGCACAATGCATTTAACAAAGCGATGCTTGAAGAGATTGCTGATTGCTTCGACAACATTTCGCCGGATGTGTTTTGCGTGGTTCTCCGCGGGCGGGGAAAATCCTTTTGTGCCGGGGTGGATCTTCACTGGATGAAGGCGGTTTCGCAGAACAGTTACGACACTAACTACCAGGAGAGTTTGCTGCTGTCGAAGTGTTTCCTCGCCATCTATCAGTGTCCGAAACCAACCATCGCCGTCGTTCACGGGGTTGCGCTCGGCGGGGCCAACGGACTCCTCTCGGCCTGCGACCTGGCCTATTGTGCCGACGATGCTACTTTTTCGCTCAGCGAGGTGAAGATCGGCATTGTTCCCGCGTGCATCTCTCCCTATGTAATAAAACGGGTCGGAGAATACGGAGCAAAAGAGTTGATGCTCACAGGCCGGAGAATTAATGGCTTAGAGGCACAGGGGTTCCGGCTCGTGAACAAATCGGTTCCGGCAGAGAAGCTGGATGAGACTTTGTCGGGGGTGATTGCCCTGCTCCGCACCAGCGGACCGAAAGCCATGAGCCAGGCAAAGACACTGATCCACGAAGTGACCAATAATCTCACACTGATGGAGGCCTATGATTACACGGCCCGGATGATTGCCGAAATCCGTGCATCTGATGAAGGACAGGAGGGGATGAATGCATTTCTCGAAAAACGTAAACCGAACTGGGTAAAGTAATATGAAAGCGATCCATAAAATACTTGTCGCCAACAGGGGTGAGATTGCTGTTCGGGTGATCCGCACAGCCCGGAAGATGGACATTAAAACCGTAGCCATCTATTCGCAGGTGGATTCCGATTCTCTCCATGTAACGGCTGCCGACGAAGCCTGGTGCATCGGGGAGGTAGAGCTGAGCGAGACCTACCTCAACATTGAAAAGATCATCGAAGTGGCAAAGCAGACCGGGTGCGGCGCCATCCATCCGGGCTATGGTTTCCTGGCCGAAAATCCGCTTTTCGTTGCTGCATGCGATGAGGCAAAGATCATCTTTATCGGTCCTGATACAAGGTCAATGAAGATTATGGGCAACAAGATCGAAGCCCGGGCCTTCGTAAAAAAGATCAATATCCCCATGACCGAAGGAGTAACCGGTTCGCCGGAAGTGCTTAAAAAGACTGCCCATACCATTGGTTTTCCTGTTCTGCTGAAGGCCGCGGCCGGAGGTGGCGGCAAAGGAATGAGTATTGTTTACAAAGCGGAGGAGCTGGCAGAGGCCATCGAATCGACAAGCCGCCAGGCCAAAGCCTATTTCGGCGACGAAACCGTTTATGTTGAAAAGTACATCGAGGAGCCCCGGCATATCGAGGTCCAGATCCTGGGCGATAAGTTCGGAAATGTAATTCATCTTTTTGAACGCGAATGTTCGATCCAGCGGCGGTATCAGAAGATCATCGAGGAGTCGCCCTCCCCCACCCTCACTCCGGAAATACGGCAAAAAATGGGTGAAGCCGCCGTGGCAATTGGCCGTGAGATCGGCTACAGCAATGCCGGCACCATCGAATTCCTGGTGGACAAGAACCTCAATTTTTACTTCCTTGAGATGAACACCCGCATCCAGGTTGAGCATCCTGTA
>CAYHCQ010000218.1:0-3718 GCA_964355115.1 uncultured Prolixibacteraceae bacterium
GCAGAAATATCGAACCGTATGCCATAGAGAAAAAGCCTTGCCAACTCCCCGGCAGGGATGCTGGAGTAATATCCCAGGTTAAAAAGATAAAACAGGATCCTCGAAAGGAATAGCAACAGCAAGACAATGAGCAGCCTGAAAAGCATCACGGCAAGACTATTTCCAGTGAACCATTTCCCTCCTCTTTTCCCGCTTTTCTTTGGCCGGGATCTTGATACTGAAGCTGGTTTTTTTCTTGCCATTGCTGCGCTTTGAAATCAGGCGCAAAGTTAAGAATAGAATTTAAAGAATATTCCTATTTTCACTAACTTTGACTGTTCAATAAATAACACAAACCGCCACTCTATGGGAAAACTCGTAACCATTGGTAACAAAGGAAAATCGGTGCGTTCCGACTGCTTTGTCACACTCGAACTAACCGACCAGGGAGGCATCCAGCTTACCGTTGAATCAAAAGTAGCGGTCATGTATGGAGCCGATATCCGAAAACAGGTTCTGGCCGTACTCGATTTTTTTGGTATTTCAAATGCAATCATCACGTTGGAAGATGCCGGTGCCCTCCCACTGGTTATCGCCGCAAGGATTGAAGCTGCCATCAAAAAATGCATCACTCCCGGCAAGGATTACCTCCCTCCGATGCTGGCTGAGAACGAATATCCGACAGCCAGGGACAGAAACCGCTTCTCACGATTATACCTGCCGGGAAATTCTCCCAGCCTGATGATCAATGCCGGCATCCACAAGCCCGACGGAGTGATCCTCGACCTCGAGGATGCCGTGGCCCCCGACAAAAAAGACGAAGCACGTTTCCTCGTGCGCAATGCCCTCCGCGGGATCGACTTCTACGGTGCCGAACGGATGGTTCGTATCAACCAGGGCGAACGCGGCCTCGAAGATCTCGAATACCTCGTCCCCCACAACGTTAACCTCATTCTTCTACCTAAATGCGAACACCCCGAACAGGTCCATGCTGTCAACAGAAAAATTGACGAAATCGTCACGAGTCACGAGTCACCCGACATCTGGATCATGCCGATCATCGAAAGCGCCCTGGGGGTGATCAACGCCTACTCCATCGCCAGCTCTGCGCCCAATATCGTCGCCCTGGCCATCGGCCTTGAGGACTATACCGCCGACCTGGGCACCCGCCGCACGCTGGAGGGCAATGAATCCTTTTTTGCCCGCAGCATGGTGGTGAATGCCGCCCGCGCTGCAGGAATACAGCCCATCGACTCAGTCTTCTCCGATGTAGGCGATATGGAGGGGCTCTACCAGAATGTACTCCGCTCAAAGGCACTCGGATTCGATGGCATGGGGTGTATCCACCCGCGCCAGATCAGGGTCATACATGAAGCCTTTGCCCCGTCGGCAGAAGAGATCGATAAGGCACGGAAGATCGTTTTTGCCTTCCACAAGGCCCAGGAACAGGGTCTTGGAGTGGTTGCCATCGGCACCAAGATGATCGACCCGCCTGTAGTGAAAAGGGCGCTCAACACCATTAATCTGGCACTCAAAATGAACAAACTCGCTGAAAACTGGAGGGAATCCTATGAACTCTAAAGACTTAACCACGGTGCATGCGCCGTCTCTTCCGAAGTATGACAACCTGGTAACCAACGCCGCCGGCAGGATCGTCCCTACCGTGATCAATGGCCGGCCTGCAGTGCCCTACATGGGAATTGGAAAATACAGACCCGAAGGCAACCGTGCAGCCCCAAAGCTGGTGAGTTGTGCCGACTACCCGGCCGACGGCAATAAAGTGATTCCCTCTTTGAAAGAGGCCTTGCTTAAGGCAGGACTCCGCGATGGGATCACTATCTCCACACATCACCACTTCCGCAATGGCGACCTGGTGGCTACACAAATCTTCGACATTGCTCACGAACTGGGCATCAAAGACCTTATGTGGTACCCCTCTGCCTCATTTCCCTGCCACGAACCGATGACGAAATACCTCGAAGACGGCACCATCAACCGCATCGAAGGAAGCATGAACGGCGCACTGGGGAAATTTACATCAGAAGGAAAGATGAAAGGTCTCGGTGTGCTCCGCTCTCATGGGGGCCGTTACCAGGCAGTCCAGGATGGGGAAGTGCACATCGATATTGCCGTGATCGCTGCCCCCACTGCCGACTCTTTTGGAGATGCCAACGGGGTGAACGGTTCTGCTGCATGCGGTCCGCTGGGGTTTGCCCTGGCCGACTCACAATATGCCGACAAGGTGATCGTGGTAACCGATAACCTGGTACCCTTCCCTTGTATCCCATGGCAAATCAATGGAAACTATGTCGATCATGTAGTCGTGATGGACAAGATCGGCATCCCCGAAAAGATCGTCAGTGGCACAACAGAAATCACCAAAAGCCCCGACCGGCTGCTGCTGGCCGAGTGGTCGGCCAAATTCTGCGACGAAGCCGGCCTTATTTACGATGGGTTCTCCTTCCAGGCCGGCGCCGGCGGAACAGCCCTCTCCATCGGGATATACTTCTCCGAAATCCTTCGCGAACGCAAGTGGAAAGCCCGTTTTGCGCGCGGAGGCAGCAACAAATACCTGGTGAAGATGCTCGAAGAGGGGCTGGTTGAATATATCCTCGACGGACAAACCTTCGATCTCGACGGAGTGAAATCGATGCGCGATAACCCGCACCACACCTGGACGAGCCCTTTTACCAGTTACAACTACCACGGCAAGGGCAACTTCTCCTCAATGGTCGATATCGTAATCCTCGGTGCGACCGAGGTGGACGTGAATTTCAATGCCAACGTTGTCACCCACTCCGACGGCTATCTGCTGCACGGCATAGGTGGTTGGCAGAACACCCTCTTCGGGAAATGCGTGATCCTGCCCGTGCCTCTCTTCCGCGACAGAAACCCTGTGATCCGCGACGAGGTGACCACCATCTGCGGTCCCGGCGAACTGATCGACGTGATCGTGACCGAACGCGGCATTGCCATCAACCCTTTGCGAACCGACCTTATCGAGAAGATGAAGAACTCCTCCCTTCCGATCAAAACCATCCAGGAGCTTAAAGACGAAGCTGAGAAAATATGCGGCGTGCCCGACAAGCCAAAGTTCACCGACGAAGTGGTGGCCGTGGTGAAGTGGGTGGACGGAACCATTCTGGACTCCATCAGGAAAATTGCAAAATAGCAAATGACCCTCCACCAGATACTCCTTAAGTACTGGGGTTATTCATCTTTCCGGCCAATGCAGGAGGAGATCATTCAATCTGTTCTCGACGGAAAAGATACCCTCGCACTGCTGCCAACCGGTGGAGGAAAATCGCTCTGTTTTCAGGTTCCTGCCATTTACCTGGACGGGATGTGTCTTGTGATCTCCCCGCTTATAGCCCTGATGAAGGACCAGGTTGACAACCTCACCAGGAAGGGAATACGTGCCGCTGCAATCTATTCGGGCATGCATCCCGATGAGATCAGTATTGTGCTGGATAATTGCCGTCACGGCAGTATTAAACTGTTATACATCTCCCCCGAACGCCTTGCCAATGAGAAGATGAGGGAATCGCTCAGGCGGATGAAAATCAACCTGCTGGCAATCGATGAGGCCCATTGCATCTCGCAGTGGGGGTATGATTTCAGACCGCCATACCTCGAAATCGCCAATATCCGTGCGTTGATCCCGGGAACTCCTTTCCTGGCACTTACCGCAACTGCGACGCGAAAAGTGGTCAGGGATATCCAGTAGAAACTGGAGTTT
>CAYHCQ010000219.1:0-2004 GCA_964355115.1 uncultured Prolixibacteraceae bacterium
AAGCTGTTGTTCTCTGATAAGGGAGGGCAAAGATAGGCAATTTTCTTTTCGATCATGACATGCAGCCTCGTCACCGCACCGCAGTTGCGTCTACGGCGGCCTTCCCTGTTTGCACCATTTCTTATGCCTTCTGCGCCTTCGCCAAGGCTGCTCATGCGGTGACTGATGCCTTTGTTTGCGCGGCCACCTGCAAACCAAGGTGGGTGGGGGGCATTGGCCGTGGGCCAATGGAAGTATGAATATTGATCAACGAATTTTGAAGTATGAAGTATTCAACCTCCGGTTGACATCCCTGCCTGTCCAGCAGGTAAATCTTACTCAATTGTAAATTGATTGGATGTGGGATGTGGGAAGAAATACCTCATTTTCGATCAATTTTCAATTTCGGTAAATGCTAAAATGTTTGTAAATTTACAAGTCTTTACAAGTCTTTTTTCAAATATGCTATAATTGAAATAGTTAAGTCATGAACACTACATCATATAAACGAACCTATAGTCTGCCGTTTACCTTTGCAGATGTATTAAAACTCATTAAATCTTTCTCCATTGAGGATAAAATGAGGTTGGAAAAAGAACTGGAAAAGGAAACTCTTGCCTATCGTGCACAAAAATTGTCTGATAGAGTTAAGCCCAATAATATCAGTATCGAGGAAGTTGCTGAAGAGGTAGCGGCATACCGAAAAAAGCAGCATGAAGAATGAAGTTTTTATACTTGATAGTAATATCTGGATAAGCTATGTGATCAGCCGCCGGTTGCAAAATCTTGTTTCGCATGTTCAGATGCATTCGCTTACCGTACTTACGAGTGAACATCTTGTTACGGAACTGAGTGATGTTTTAGCACGGCCAAAGTTTAATAAATACATCAAACAGGCAGATATAAAAGAAGTTATCGCCATTCATCTGAAACTTTGCCTGTTTATAGAAACTGAAGAATCGATGGTCAGTCTTTCAGACCCAAAAGATAATTTTCTGATCAGTTTATGCAAATATTGTGATGATACTGTCCTAGTTAGCGGTGATAAAGAATTGCTCAAAGACGCCGCCCGGCACGGTTATCATGTAATGACATTCCAGGAGTTTGAATCAGTAAAACTCAATAAGTAGTCCAGATTCCCACCGGGATCCCGCATCTTGCATCATGCATCTTGCATCCTCCATCTTGCATCTTTTTCTTACTTTTGGATAATATTTAGAACTCCATGAAAAAGCTATACCTCCTTATAATCACCCTGATGCTCGCCGGAACGACTTATACCCAGATCGTTTACGAAGACATTAACAATACCGCTATTTATGACTTCCTGGATGAACTGGCAAACCTGCGGATCATCGAGATTAACTCGGTGGTGAAACCCTACTCACGCGCGTATATTGCGGGGAAGCTGAGGGAAGCGGAGTTAATGGTTAATAGTGATGAGTTAAGAGTTAAGGGGAAGCAGATAAAGATTAAAGTAACTAAAAGACTGGTTAAAGAGTTACATTTCTATCTTCAGGATTATCAGTTGGAGGGGAGGGCGATACCGGTTGTATATGAGCATAAGGTAGGGTTTATTGCGAAGAACAATCCGCAGATAAAGGTGGCGCTGAACCCGCTGGCGTTTAATTACAGGGATTCGTTGTTTACCTTGTCTTTACGGCCGATTATGGGGGTGCAGTGGATGACGAATGAGAATGCGGCGGAGTATCACCGCTGGTGGGGGGGGAGTATGTTTGGGTATATCGGCAAGAATTTTGGGTTTTATGCCAATATCCGCGATAACGAGGAGAGTACACCCATGGCAAAGCCGGCCTATTTTGCGCAGGCGCAGGGACAGGTATATAAGAATATGGAAAATGGTGCTGTCAACTACAGCGAGATGCGGGGGGGGATTATTGCATCAGTAGGGTGGGGATCGATCGGGATCATGAACGACCGGGTAGTATGGGGAGATAATTACCACGGGGCGAATATCCTGTCGGGCAAGGCGCCGGCTTTTCCCTACCTGCAACTGCACCTGAA
>CAYHCQ010000219.1:2104-3705 GCA_964355115.1 uncultured Prolixibacteraceae bacterium
GATCCGAATACGAGCAATTTTACTAGCCTCAAGGCGGGATTCCGGCTGAGTGATTTCCCGGTGCAGGACCTGGCGCTCACTGCCGAATACACCCGGACACAACCCATGACCTACGACCATTATATCGCCACCACAACCTTTGCCTCCAATGATTATGTGCTGGGGAACTATATGCGGGAGAATTCGCAGGAGATCTATGTCGCCCTCGACTGGCGGCCACTCAGGGGTGTTCTGATCAATGCCTCCTATACACTGGCGCAACATGGAGATGACTTTAAATATCGCCATAATGCAGGATATCCGGTTGATGGTATACCTTTCTTACAAAACAAAACCTGGCAAAACAGCGCTTTCGGGCTTTCAGCCAGGTATGAGTTTGTGAGTAACGGGTATTTCTTTGTTCAGTATCTAAACGGAGAGCAGCAGGGGGATGTTAAATACCTGCCGGTATTTATGCACGGGAAGACGAATACTTTGCTTTGTGGGGTGAACCTGGGGTTCTGATGCGTGACGCGTGACGCGTGACCTGCTGCGCCTTCGCCAAGGCTGCTCCTGCGGTGACTGTGAAAATTTGGTCACCAGCCTTTTGGCGGCTTGAAATTTGACTCAATCGTAAATTGATTTCAATTATCAGTTTCCAATCCGTTTATCTTCAGGATTTCTTCTGCTGTCCCATATCATTACGATAAGGATCATTTTTCCTTTGATCACGTAAATTATCTGATAATCACCTGTAATTAGAGCTCTTGCATCGAGGAAGTCTGTCTGGACTCCAATGAGTCAATCTCTTTTTGAACAACTTCGTCGGAAATTGTTACTCCTTTTTGAATCTGTTCGTTTCCCAGTTCAATTCGCTTCTTTTGATAATCAGACAGTTTATAAACGCCATCCGATACTTTTGACTCAATAATGGTTTTTATTGCATTCAGGAAAGAAACATCATCAATATGCGAAAGATACTCTGTGATAAGATGCCTGAGTTCTATACTGCTCATTTTCTATTAATTTGAAACAAAGTTAAGGAATTTTTCATGAAAATATTTTCCCCGGTTTGAAAAATAAGTAGCAAGGGGAAGGGCCTTGCTCACTTGTTCACTTGTTCACTGGTTCACTTGTTCACTGGTTCAGCCAGCCTTATTCCTAAACGACCTGATAACGGTCCACGGCAGTGCGTGACTCTTTTTCTGATTGATGTAGATCGGAATATAGGTGAGCAGCAGTGCTGAGACAACCAGGATGATGGTTCCCAGGTAGAGGTTCAGATGCTGCATTTCGAATGACAGGAAGATATAGAATATGCTTACCAGGACAAGGATGCCGGTGACTTGTTTGTGGGTGAAGCCGAGGTTGAGGAGGTGGTGGTGGATGTGGGTTTTGTCGGGGTGGAAGGGTGATTTGCCCTGGAGGATGCGTGAGAGCATTACGCGGCAGGTGTCGAAGATGGGAATGATGAGGATGCCGAAGGAAACAACCGGGGCAGACTCGATGTGCCAGGGGATTTGAGCGTTCAGGTTCATCTCGTTGAATAGCACCACGAGCATCGTCTGTATGAACCCGAGGAAGAGGGCTACGGTATCGACCACAAAGATCTTGTTAATGGT
>CAYHCQ010000220.1:0-3696 GCA_964355115.1 uncultured Prolixibacteraceae bacterium
GTTTCTCAATGATTTTTCCGTTTAAGGATGCCGACTTGACGTAGATGGTTTTTTCGCTGAATCCCTTTGCGGTGATGGCCAGGGTTTTTCCGCCGGGCAGTTCAACCGTGGCCGATGAAACACAAGGGCTCCCGATGGCATATTCCGTGGTTCCCGGGCACACAGGGTAGAAACCAAGTACGCTGAATATATACCAGGCGCTCATCTGCCCGCAGTCGTCGTTTCCGCACAGTCCGTCGGGTGCATTGCGGTACATGGTGTTAACAATGAGGTTAATCCGCTCCTGAGTTTTCCAAGGTTTGGTGGTCCAGTTGTACAGGTAAGGGATGTGGTGGCTTGGTTCGTTGCCGTGCACGTAATTGCCGATCAGGCCTACCCGGGTTACATCCTCGGTTTCCGCAAAGTATTTGTCGTCGAGGTGCATGGTAAAGAGGGAATCGAGTCGTCTGATAAAAAGATCCTCCCCGCCCATCAAACCGATCAGTCCGGGTACATTATGAGGAACAAAAAAGCTGTAGTTCCACGAATTTCCTTCTATGAAACCCTGTCCGTGGGTGCTGAGCGGGTCAAACGGGGTTCGCCAGGAACCGTCCGATTTCCGGGAGCGGGCAAACCGGTTTGTTTTATCAAACAGGTTCCGGAAATAGCCCGAACGGCCCAGGTATTTTGGGCTTGCATCTGCAGCAAGGGATTTCAGACCCGCAGGCTCGGCGGGCGAACCGGTAATGGCCTGGGCAAAACAGGCAAGGGTGTAATCGTCGTAGGCATACTCAAGCGTAACCGAGGCTGCGTTATTTACCTTATCGTCGGGGGCATACCCTGATTTTATATATTCACTTACCCCTTCATAGTATTTATTATTGGCAGTGGCAAGGCATGCCTGAAAAGCCTTTTCCGTATCAAACCCACGGATTCCTTTCACATAGGCATCTGCAATTACCGGGATGGCGTGGTACCCGATCATACACCAGTTTTCGTTGCCATGGTGCGACCACACCGGAAGCATCTTCTCGGGACTCTGTTCCCAGTGCGCGATCATTGAGTTCACCATGTCGGAGGTGCGTGTGGGATAAAGCAGGGTAAGGAGTGGATGGAGTGCCCGGTAGGTATCCCAGAGAGAGAAGGTGGTATAGTTGGTGAAACTCTGTGCCTGGTGGATCTCCTGGTCTATCCCGCGGTAGCGGCCATCGACATCCATGTAAACAACCGGCGACTGCAACGCATGGTAAAGGGCGGTGTAGAAGTTGACTTTCCGGTCAGCCGGGGCCTCGATTTTGATCCTGTCCAGCTCCTTCTCCCACGACTGCCGTGCTTCGACCCTTGTTTTTTCGAAATCGCGGTGCGGGATCTCCGCCTGGAGGTTGGCCAGCGCCCCCTGCATACTCACGGCCGACAACCCGATTTTCACGCCGATCTTTTCGCCCTTTGCCGTGCTGAAACCAAACCAGGCACGGATCTTCTTCCCTGCCATCTCAGGAAAATTGCTGTTTACATTGAACCGTCGCCAGAATCCGCGGTAAACAGGCTTGTCCTCGTTACGGTAGCCATAGTTCTTAAAAGGTTTTGTGAAGACCATGGCGAAGTACATATACCGTGTTCGACCCCACCCGCTGGTGATGCGGTAACCTTCAACCAGCGTGTCGTTCACCACCCGGAGGCTGGCCCACAGCACTTTTCCGTCGTAATTGTAGATGCCGTGGATCATGTCGAGGATGATCCGGGCGCTGTCGCTCTGCGGAAAGGTATATTGATGAAATCCGCAGCGGGTTGTCGTGGTCATCTCAGCCTCCACATCCGGGTCGTCGAGGTGCACGCGATAGTACCCGGGAGAAGCCTGCTCGGTCTCCTTTCGGAAATGGGAACGGTAGCCGGTTTCGGGATGATCGGCAGTACCTGGATTGAGTTGAAGTTTGCCAACTGTGGGCATGATCAGGAAGTCACCCAGGTCGGAGTGGCCTGTGCCGTTGAAATGGGTGTGGCTGAATCCCACGATGGTTTTGTCGGTGTACTGGTAACCGGCGCAGTATCGGTAAACTTCGGGGTTGTATTTCCCACCCTTCTCATAAGGAATGGTGTCGGTGTCGGGACTAAGTTGAACAAATCCGAATGGTACACACGCCCCGGGAAAGGTATGTCCCATCTCCTGGGTGCCGATGAAGGGATTCACGAAACCGGAGATATTCTGGGAATGCAGCAACAGAGATCCATTTACACAAAGGCAGACTATAATGATCAGCCGTTTGATCAAGAGATTTCTCGCAGATTTTCGCACATTAATCCGCAGATTTTCGCACATTAACTCTCCTCCTTAAAATAGAACTTATAATAATTCAGCGCCTTATCCTGGTCGTATCCCTTCTCCACCATTTGCTTTTCCCCGTGAATGTAGATGTGAAAGTTCTTGTCGAGTTTGATCACGCTCCTCATGAACCGGGATTGCTTCTTCAGTGCATTATCAGAGATCTGGAAATTCTCATGGATCTCAACATCGTTTTCATCCCCGAACTGGTTCTTATATTCGGAAAAAGAGCTGATGATGGCGGGTGAGTTCAGCACCTGGCCGGTGAACTCCTCCATTTCGAACTCCTCGTTATCCTTGAGGAATTTCATCGACCGGTTGAGGATATCGACCTGGTCGGCCCGTGAAACCTCGAAATCCTGCGGCAGCTTCTCGCTGACGAATTTTTTACACAGGTCCATCACGGCTTTGGTTTTATAGTAGTCATCGGATCTCGGCCGCACCTGCAGGAAGTCATCGCGCCAGTAGTGCGCTTCGGTTCCTTTGCTCAAGGTATCTACGATGGCTACAACGAAACCCTCTTCACGGCCGGTATTGAAGATGAGGCACCCCTTATCCAGCTTGTTGATGTTGATGCCATCATCGTGCCCGATCTCGAAATTACCGCTCACCGGGAAGATCTTCAGGTAGGTCTCTTTCGATTCAGATTTGAATATCCCGATGGCATCCACCTCCTGCTCGTCGATGCGGCAGCCTGTAAGATGCGTAACATAAAACTCACCCCCTTTGATCTTGGGATGGGTGGAGTGATGGAACAGGTGGTGGGCCAGATTACCCGATTGTTCAAAAAGGGTATCCGGATTATCGAAGATTGCGGAAGCAAAATGGAACACCTCGTTGAGATTGATATCGGATGGGTGGCTGAAATTGTAGAGTTCGTCCGACCTGAAATGCGACAGGAAATACTGAAGCAGGAGGGGTCTCACCACCTCGTTTACCTGAAGCAGACGCTGCGAAAGAACCACCCCTTCGCCGGCCGATTTGTTGCCTACCTTGTGCAGGGCCAGTCCCTGGAGTCCGGATTGTTCAAAATTTATCATAGGTCAAAAATAGTGCATTCCAGCCAATTAACTCAGGCAAATATCATGTGGAAAGAGGCTGTTGGTTGTGAGATTTTCTTTTGTATTTTTACTTTATTGACTGAAGGACTAGATATTCCCTGAGAATGAGTTGCTTTGACGCTAGTTTGGGAACGGAAGCACAATACTGGGTTTAAATATGGCGAATTCGCCATATTTAAAAATTAAGCCAAATTGAATCATTATCCATCAGAGAAGGTTTAATAAATGGGCTTTTCAGCCTTTGATCATAAGAAATGCAAATTCGCTAATGCACCCCTGCAAAATTGTTACATTTGAGCTTTGAATTAAAATTTTAGAAAAGAATATGGCAGATAT
>CAYHCQ010000221.1:0-3674 GCA_964355115.1 uncultured Prolixibacteraceae bacterium
CAATTTCACCATCGGTCTTTCAGGCCGTGGATGGACCAACCGCAACGGAATGTACTATGAAAATGTGACCGACACGGCTGGTGCTTATCTGGAAGGAGGCTATGGCGGATTGCTGCTTGAGTACACTCTGTTCCCGAAATCGGTGGTACACGTAACCTTCCCGGTTTTGATCGGCGGCGGCGGTGCCTCTTATATTACCGATAATGAAAATAGTGAATGGGAGGATGGTGACGGGAACGATAATGAATGGGAAGATTGCCACAATAACCTTGACAGCGATGCATTTTTCGTGATTGAGCCGGGTGTACGGGCTGAGGTGAACATTCTGAAATTTATGCGCTTGAACGCCGGGATCAGTTACCGGTATGTTGGTGATCTTCAGCTGATCAACACCTCCGGCGATTTAATGAATAACTTTACGGCAACTGTCGGACTGAAGTTCGGAAAGTTTTAATAATACGGGATGTGGGATGTGGGATGTGGGATGCGGGATGACTCTTAAAAGTTAGATGTTATGAAGGTAAAATTTCTTGTGATTTGTTTGTTGATTTCGTTTTTTGCGACTGTTTCACATGCCCAGCCTTCGGCTGAGCGGGTGATCAGTCTGCAGGAGTGCCTGAAACTGGCCATCGAGAACAGTCCCCGTTTAAAGATCAATGCCCTGGAGCAAACCAAGTTGAATTACCGGTACAGGGAGACAGCCGGAGCCGGGTTACCTCAGGTCAACCTCTCAGGTTCATTTGATGATTACGTGAGTCTTCCCACCCAGCTGATTCCGGGTGAGTTTTTCGGCAGGCCGGGCGAAATGATACCTGTCCAGTTCGGAACGACTTACAACCTTGCCGGCGGACTCGATGCCAGCCAGATCATCTATAACCAAACCTACCTGATCTCCCTGAGGATGGCAAAACTGGCCATGGATCAGAACAGGCTGTCGGGCGAGCAGGAGAAGATCCAGGTGGTATTTGATGTGGCGCAGGCGTTTTATTATGCCCAGATCTCACTCAAGCAGATCAAAAACCGCCAGGATAATCTGAAAAAACTTGAGAAGGCCGAACAGATAGCCCGCAGCCAGTATGAGAACGGGTTCATTAAAAAGGTTGACCTCGACAGGATAATTGTCAACAAACTGAACGTTCAGACAGACATCGACCGGCTGCAGTTGATGTACGACCAGCAGATGAATGCTGAGCGGTATTACATGGGCCTGGGTCTCAATGATCCGATCTCTTTTCCCGACTCCGTTCAGCCTTTGAATATAGATGTCACCGTGCAGGGTGATCTTTCCGGCCACATCGATATCCGCATGATCGAGAAACAGAAGCAACTTGCGCTTTCAAATCTAAGGTTCGACCAGTCGGGGTATTACCCCTCACTCAACCTGATCGCTGCAGTGAACTACACCAATTCGAGCAATTCTTACTATGTGTTTGGCAAATCGACCGACTGGTTTAACACGAGCCTTGTCGGAATCCGGCTCAATGTGCCCCTGTTCAGCGGGCTCCAGCGTATGAACAAAGTGAGCCAGTCGAGAATAAACCTCGACCAGTTGAAGATCTCAGAAGATAACACACGCCGTTGGCTGGGCGTTCAGTCGAAGGATGCTGCCAGCAAACTTGTGAATGCCATCACCGACGAACAGCGTCAGCGTGAAAATATGAAACTGGCCGGAAGGGTTTACAATATCTCCCAGGAGCAGTACCAAAAAGGTGTCATAACCCTCACCGACCTGCTGAACGCCGAATCGGGACTCACCGAGGCCCAGACAAACCACTCCCTTGCCCTGGTACAGATGAAGATTGCAGAGCTGGAGTACCTCAGGGCCAATGGGAAACTGCTTTCGATAATTAATAATTAACAGTTAATAATTAATAATTTTTTTCACCATTTCACCAATTCACCATTTTACTATTTCACCTTTTACCATGAAACGCAATATTATCATCATCAGCAGTATCATCGTCCTTGTGGGGGCCTGCACGGCGACCCTGTTTTACAACAAAAAGAAGATTGATGAAAAGTCGCAGCTCGACGGGAACCTGAAATCAATTCCTGTTTTCGTGGCCGACCTAAAAATCACAAAGGCAAGCGGAAACTTCGAAACCAACGGTTCGTTCGGCGCCATTCATGAACTCATCCTGATGTCGGAAGGACAGGGGAAGGTGGAGGAGCTGCTCTTCCAGACCGGAGATATTGTAAAATCGGGACAGGTGATGGTCCTGCTCGATGACGACCTTCTGCGCAGTCAGTTATCGTATGCAGAAGCAGCCCTGGAAAAGGCGAGGAGCGACATGAAGAAGTTCGAAGACCTGCTGAAGGAGGATGCCATCTCGGCGCAGCAGTTTGAAGATGCCAGACTGGGACTGAAACGGGCAGAAACGGAGGTTGTCACCCTGAAGAAGCAGCTGGGTTTTGCCTCCATTACCGCACCGATCTCAGGCACGATTACGAAAAGAATCGTCGAGAAGGGATCCCTGGTTATGCCAGGCACACCTGTGGCCGAGATCGTGGATGTGAGCCGGCTGAAATTTGTGGCCAATGTGGCAGAAATAGAGGCGGTACAGGTAACACCGAACCAGAAAGTTACCCTGTTTACTTCGCTTTACCCGGGAATCACCTACCAGGGTGTTGTTTTGTCGGTTGGCGTTAAAGCCGATGATTCACGCCGGTTCCCGATTGAGATCGAATTGGTAAACGATCCGAAACACCCCCTCAGGGCAGGGATGTTCGGCACGGCGCAGTTCAGTTTTGGTTCCGATCGCGAAAGACTCATGATACCACGCCAGGCCATTGTGGGCAGTATCAAGGATCCGCGTGTTTATGTAGTGGAAGGCGATGTGGCCGTTCTGCGCGATATCCGCATCGGTTCGAGCACCGACCGGGAGGTGGAGGTGCTCGACGGCCTCAAGGAGGGCGAACGCGTAGTCACCTCGGGCCAGATCAACCTCGACAACAATTCAAAAGTAACCGTCGTCATCAATAAATAGGCTTCCATGACCCTTACAGAATTATCGATCAAACGCCCCACGCTCATCGTGGTGATCTTTGCCGTACTGACCTTTCTTGGCGTTATCAGCTATTTTTCCCTCAATTACGAGTTATTGCCTAAATATTCAGAGCCGGTACTTGTCATTGTGACCCCTTACCCGGGCGCTTCGCCATCGGAGGTGGAGAACTCTGTTACCAAAAAAATCGAGGATGCCATCTCCTCGCTGGAGGATATCGACAACATCCAGAGTACTTCCGCGGAGGGAAACTCTGTGGTGGTGATCATCTTCAAAAATGGCGCCGATATGGCCAAGGCGCTGCAGAATGCCTCCATGAAGGTGTCGAACGTGGAATACATGTTGCCAAAGGATGTGCGCAAGCCGATCATCAGCAATTTCAGCATGTCCGACATACCCATTATCAGGCTTGGCATTACCTCCGATATTCCTGCTACCGAACTTTCTGGGGTTTCTTGTCTTTACGTCCCTGCCTGTGTTGGCCTCCCTGGCGTTGAGCTTCGTGGATTGGGATATTCTGACACCGCCCAGGTATGTGGGCCTCGCGAATATGATCAACCTGCTCGGGTGGCATAGTGCAGGAGGGCACAGAGTGCCCAACGATCCGGATTTTTGGAAGTATGCCTACAACACGGTTTTTCTATTGCTTGGGATCCCGCTGAACATGAT
>CAYHCQ010000222.1:0-3657 GCA_964355115.1 uncultured Prolixibacteraceae bacterium
TTCCAAGCACATGGACTTTTACAAGAAGCAGGTGCGTATCGCGTTACGCAACTGCGGCTTTATCAATCCTGAAAACATCGACGAATACATTGCCCGCGATGGTTACGAAGCCCTGGCCAAATGCCTCAGTCAGAAGACACCCCAGGAGGTGATCGATGAAATAAAACGCTCAGGTCAGCGCGGAAGAGGCGGCGGTGGTTTCCCGACCGGGTTAAAATGGGAGATTACTTCCAAATCCGTTGCCGACCAGAAATATGTCGTCTGCAATGCCGATGAGGGCGATCCGGGTGCATTCATGGACCGCTCCATACTGGAAGGAGATCCCCATTCGGTGATTGAAGCCATGGCAATTTGCGGTTATTGCACCGGTTCCACCAAGGGACTCGTGTACATCCGCGCAGAATATCCGCTGGCCATCCAGCGGCTCAAGACAGCCATCAAACAAGCCAGAGAATACGGGCTGCTCGGCGAAGAAATCTTCGGCACCAAATTTTCCTTTGATATTACCCTCCGCTATGGCGCTGGAGCATTCGTTTGCGGAGAAGAAACAGCCCTCATCCACTCAATGGAAGGATTTAGGGGCGAACCGACTTTCAAACCACCATTCCCTTCCGAATCAGGTTATCTGGGCAAACCCACTACCGTGAATAATGTAGAGACGCTGGCGAGCATTCCCGTCATCATCAACAAAGGGGCAGCATTCTTCAGCAGCATCGGAACAGAGAAATCCAAGGGGACCAAGGTTTTTGCCCTTGCCGGGAAGATCAATAATGTCGGTCTGATTGAAGTCCCGATGGGAACCACGCTGCGCGAGGTGATCTTCGATATCGGCGGAGGCATCAAAGGAGGCAAGAAATTCAAGGCTGTGCAGACAGGAGGGCCATCCGGCGGATGCCTTACCAACTCCTTCCTCGACACCCCCATCGACTACGACAACCTTATCGCTGCCGGCTCCATGATGGGCTCCGGTGGGATGATCGTGATGGACGAAGACAATTGCATGGTCTCTATCGCCAAATTCTACCTGGAATTTACCCTCGAGGAGTCATGCGGGAAATGCACACCTTGCCGTATCGGGAACAAGCGTCTGTTTGAGATACTCGAAAAGATTACCATCGGACAAGGCACGGAAGAGGACCTCTCCAGGCTCCGCTCACTCTGCAACGTCATCAAGGACACCTCTCTCTGCGGACTGGGACAAACCTCTCCGAATCCGATCCTTTCGACACTCGATAATTTCTACGATGAATACCTTGCGCACGTAAAGGATCAAAAATGTCCGGCAGGCCGGTGCAAATCACTCGTGAAATACACCATCGACGATGAAAAATGTAACGGTTGTACACTCTGTTTCAGGAATTGTCCGGTCGGAGCTATCACCGGAGAGAAGAGATCTCCTCATTACATCGACAATAGTATCTGCATCAAATGCGGAGTATGCTACGATAAATGCAAATTTGATGCGATAAGCGTCGCTTAAATATTCTGATTATGGAAATGATAAATCTGACAATAGATAACAGACCCGTCTGTGTAGGAAAGGGCACCTCCCTCCTCAACGCAGCAGCGCAAATTGGCATCAAAATCCCGTCCCTCTGCTACATGAAGCTCGAGGATCTGAATATTGAAAACAAACCCGGCGGTTGCAGGGTATGTGTCGTTGAAGTTGAAGGGCGTAGAAATCTGGCTCCAGCCTGTTGCACCGATGTAGCAGAAGGAATGATAGTCAAGACTCACTCGATGCGCGCCATTCATGCCCGCCGTACAGTCGTGGAACTGATCCTTTCCGATCACCCGACCGACTGCCTGAAATGTGCCAAAGCCGGCAACTGCGATCTGCAAAGTATGGCTCAGCACCTGGGCATCAGGGAAATTCACTTCGAAGGAGAAAAATCCACCTATCGTGAAGACACTTCTCCGGCCATTATCCGCGAACTCGACAAATGCATCCGTTGTCGCAGATGTGAGATGATGTGCAATGACGTACAATCTGTCGGGGCGCTTTCCGCCATCAACAGAGGATTCAACACTGTTGTATCGCCAGCCTTCGAGATGAACCTCGACCACTCCGTTTGCACTTACTGCGGACAGTGTGTGGCCGTCTGTCCGACCGGAGCCCTGACCGAAAAAGACAATACCGGAGCCGTCATCAGGGCATTGAGCAATCCGGCCAAGACTGTCATCGTGCAGACCGCGCCTGCTGTACGGGCTGCTCTCGGCGAGGAATTCGGTGCAGAACCAGGCACGCTGGTGACCGGCAAGATGGCTGCAGCGTTGCGCCGTCTGGGCTTCGACTACGTCTTCGACACCGATTTTGCCGCCGATCTGACCATTCTGGAAGAAGGAACAGAGCTGCTGAAAAGGCTCGCCGCATTTCTGGGTGGCGACAAAGATGTTAAACTCCCGATGCTCACCTCCTGTTGCCCTGCCTGGGTGAAATTCTTCGAGCACCAGTTTCCTGATCTGATCGGTATCCCTTCTACGGCAAGATCCCCGCAACAGATGTTCGGCGCCATTGCCAAGACCTACTTTGCAGATAAAATCGGCGTCAATCGCAAAGACCTTGTGGTAGTTTCCATTATGCCGTGTGTTGCTAAAAAATACGAATGCAGCCGCGAAGAGTTCTCTGTTAATGGCAACCCGGATGTTGACTTTGCCCTCACAACGCGTGAGCTCGCCCAGCTGATCAACCTGGCAAATATTGATTTCACAACCTTGCCCGACGAAGATTTCGACAAACCTCTTGGCGAATCATCAGGCGCTGCGGTCATCTTCGGCACAACCGGTGGGGTCATCGAAGCTGCTGTACGCACTGCCTATGAAGTATTCACCGGAAAACAACTTGAACGGATAGATTTCATGGAACTAAGAGGAATGGATGGGTTAAGACATGCCACCATCGATTTCGACGGACTTCCGATCCATATCGGTATTGCCCACGGGCTTGGAAACGCACGCAAGCTGCTCGAAGATATCCAACAAGGAATCAGCCAGTTCCATGCCATCGAAATTATGTCTTGTCCGGGCGGATGCATCGGCGGCGGCGGACAGCCATACCACCACGGAGATGCGGGGATTCTGAAGAAAAGACAGCTGGCCCTCTACCGCGAAGACGCTGATAAACCAGTCCGCAAGTCACACGAGAATCCCTACATCACCAAATTATATGAAGAATTTCTCGGTGCCCCGATGAGCGAGAAATCGCACCATCACCTTCATACCATATATTTCGACAGAAGTAAAAATTGAAAAAAGCTCAGCTATGCCAAAAATAAAATTATCACAGAAGACCATTGAAATAGTAAAGGAAATCTGCATTTCTTTCGACAACAGTGAAGGAGAGCTGATCAATGTTTTGCATGAGGTCCAGCACAAACTGGGCTATCTTCCCGCAGAGATACAGGAACTTATCGCCAAAGAACTGAATATGTCTGTTGCCAAAGTCTATGGCGTGGTTACTTTTTACTCCTTCTTCAACATGCTGCCACAGGGTGAATTCCCAATCTCGGTATGCATGGGAACCGCTTGCTACGTGAGGGGCGCAGAGCAGATTCTGCATGAAATAAAACGACAGCTGAACATCGAGGTAGGCCAGTCCACTCCTGACGGGAAATTTTCCCTCAACTGCCTGCGCTGTGTGGGTGCCTGCGGACTTGC
>CAYHCQ010000223.1:0-3637 GCA_964355115.1 uncultured Prolixibacteraceae bacterium
GGAGGGTGAATGAGATCAGTATGAAGGAAAGGTTGGCGAGGACAAGGGTGAGGGTCGCTTTTTTGTGTGTGAAGCCTGCGTTGAGGAGCAGGTGATGCAGGTGGAGTTTGTCGGCGTGGAAGGGGGATTGCCTGCGAAGGATGCGGATCCAGAAGACGCGCAGGGTGTCGAAAATGGGGATGGCCAGGATGCCCATCGCGACAGCGGGAGCGGCCTGTATGCTGTAAATGGCGCGGCCGGGAAGGGAGGACTCGAGGAAGTTGATCACGAAAAAGGTGATGATGAAGCCAAGGATGAGCGATCCGGTGTCGCCCATAAAGATCTTGTTCTTATCGCTGAAGACGTTAAAGCAGAGGAATACCAGCAACGATCCTGTTACTTAACTGCAGATGATGTTCAGTTCGTTTTGCCCATTCAGGAAGAACCAGGTTCCGAAGGTGATGGTGATCAGATGATTACGATGCCCACAATAAAATACTGGAGCCCGGGCAGGATGGAGGCGTTCAGGAAAATTAGGGAGGAGATGCCTATGGAGGAGAAGATGGCGATACCGCCCAGGGTGGGGATGCTGCCGTCGTGCGAATCGCGGCCGTTTGCGGCATCGTCACCGCACCGCAGCTGTGTCTACGGCGGCCTTCCTTGTATTCGTCAGGGCTTCAACGTGCTGCGCCTTCGCCAAGGCTGCTCATGCGGAGACTGATGCCTTTGACATACTGTAATGAACTCATCCCTGAATGAGGCTAACTTTTGGTTACACAAATTAGCCGCCTTGCTCATTGATATAATCTCCTCTGAGGCCGCTCTGAATACCAATGATTTAAATCTATCGGATCGTTCTTTTCCAAGGAATTGACCTAATCCTTTTTCAGTTCTGTTTTTCGAAATCTGTTTGCGAAACTGCAGAAACGTATTTGGGCTGATAACTTCAAGGTCTTTGGCTCGTGCCATGATTGCCTGAACAGAAATCCCATAAGATTCTTTAATGGTTTTCAATTCATTGAAACTTATGCTGGTCCTGTTTTTTCCAAGTTCAGTAAAGAAAGTTTCTTTGGGGATTAATAAAGCTCCCGCGAATCTATGGCAAAGTTTCTCAACTTCGTTCTCCGACAGGTTTGCATCGAACTGCAATATAGTATGTCCCAATTCGTGCAACGCATTAAATCGTTTACGCTCATTCTCATAGTTTTTATTGACCACTATGACAGGTATGTTGTCGTCAGCCCATCCGGATAATCCATCAAATTCTAATGGAGCATCCGTTTCGATGACTTTAATCTCCTTATCTTCAAGCATTTCAATGACGTTTGGAATTGCATTAATGCCGATTTTCCAGTTTATAATAAGCTGTTCAACGGCACTTTCAACATCTTCAGCGTCTTTAATGGGGATGTTGATTAATGGATTTGAAAAAGAGGTTTCTAGGCCAAGAAACCGCTCAACCTCCAAATACCGGGATAGGGTTTCCGTGATCTCTTCTTTAAGTGCATTGATCTTTTTTATTCCCAGTTTTTGTCTTTTCCTAAAGGCAATATTTTGAATATTAACCGAATATGGACGAAAAAAATAGTCTGGTTTTACTTGCAAGGCTTGTGATAGCGCTATCAGTACTTTGCTGTCGGGCATCATATCTGCATTCTCATATTTTGCGATAGCGTTATAGCTTACCGAAGGCTCCATAATATTGGAAAGTCCACGGAGAGATAGTCCTGCCATCACTCTCGCACTTTTGATGCGTTTAGCTACAAGGTCGTTCATGGCTGTTGGGTTGGGTTGACAAATATAATATAAATAAACAATATGTCAACCAAGAGGAGTTAAAAGTTATGAGTTATGAGTTATGAGTTATGAGTTATGAGTTATGATTTTATTACTCTGTGACTTTGTGACTTTGTGACTCTTTGACTTTGTGACTTTGTGACTCTGTGACTTTGTGACTCTGTGACTTGTTCACTTGTTCACTCGTTCATCCATTCCCATGCAGGCAGGATTCTTATCGTAAGGCCATCTTTTACGATTTCATCTTTTTCATCCTGGGTTATGATTGTAAGCCGGGTGGTGCTAAGTTCTCTGGCAGCAGCCTGTAAAGCCCTTATCTCTCGTCGCAAAACGGCATCGTTTGCTACCGACACTGTAACTTGTATCAGTTCCTGAACTTTTGAGTTACTGTAAATGACAAAATCAACTTCGTAATTGGATTTATAATAGAAGAGTTCAAACCGGTTTGTGCGCGATCGCCTGAAGAGTTCGAGAAAAACTATGTTTTCGAGCAGCCGGCCTGCATTGGGAGAGAAGTTCCCACCGGTGGCTTTTGCAAAAGCAGTATCAACCAAGTAGATTTTACGGTTCCGCATCCGCTCCTGGTTCTTATAAGAGAATTTTGTTAAGCTCAACAGGAGCCAGGCCTCTTCGAGGTATGAAACGTAATTCTTGGAAGTATTTTCGCTTCCCAGCGCGAAGATGTTCTTTAACCTGTTATAGCTTACCGGGGCCGAATAATTCTCGGTAAGCCAGGAGGCAGTTTCACGGAATGCACGGATTTGCCTGATCTTGTGTCGGAAAATAATGTCTCTGGTTACAATAGCCTCAAATAAATTCTGAATATATGAGGTGGCTGTTTCGCCCATAATGATATCCGGAAAACCTCCTGTTTGTATATATTCGGCAAAAAGTCTGCTTACCAATCCCCGCTCTTTTGCAGTAACTGCGGTGAGGGAGGGAACTCCCCTTACATGAAGAAATTCTTTGAACGAGAAGGGAAGCAACTCGATTATTGAATAACGTCCGGTCAGGTGTGTAGCCAGCTCCCTGGCGAGCAATTTCGAGTTCGAACCTGTTAAAACAAGATGGATTTCATTCCTCAGCAACCGGTTCACAAAGAGCTCCCAGTGACTTACATTTTGTATTTCATCAAGCAGAAGATGTGAGAATTCGCCGTATACATCATATAGTGCCTCAAGCAGATGATCAAGATCCTTCGCTTCAAGCCCGGCAAATCGTTCATCATCGAAATTCACATAGGCATAATTTACACCCGCCAATGCCCGGTGGGCCAGGGTCGATTTTCCCGAACGCCTCACCCCGGTTATGATTTGTGCCATCTTGCTTTGAATATTCAGGACTTTTTCCTGATCACGCGGCACCCAACCTGTGCGGGTATAAACAGCCAGTTCATCGCGCTGTTCTGCCACAAGTTGCCTGAAGTTTGTCTCCATATTCTGAATGTTTTCCGATCAAATATACAAAATAATCTCAGTATAGTGAGAATAAACAAAGAATTAGTTAATATTTAGTGAGAATAATATTATGAATGCGCTGATGTGCTGATGAACGAATGCACGGAATGCAGAAAATAGTGTGCTGATGTGCTGATGCAGGATGCGAGAGGCAAGAGCAACGGACAATGTAATCGTAAATCGTACATCCTTGCCACCAAGACATGCCCTGCATGTCGCAGGTGAAGAGTAACGCCGGGCTTTAGCCCGGTGGGGAGTGGGCGTGCCCACGACCTGGGTGGGCGGGCGGGGGCATTGGCCATCCCAACCTACCTCCTCTTCTCCCTCACCACGTGACTATTCAGGTACCTTTCGATGTCGCTCAGGCGGAAGTAGACCCGGCCGCCGATGCGGGAGTAGGGGAG
>CAYHCQ010000224.1:0-3636 GCA_964355115.1 uncultured Prolixibacteraceae bacterium
GGTTTCTGTTTATTGCCGGTCTGCTTCTGACCGCATGGCACCTTTCAGCGCTGATATTGGTTTTGCTAGGGGCTTTTGTGGGATTTACATTTTCATGCACCTATATCGATCTGCATGAAAAGCGATTCAAATTTTCCAATAACCTGTTTGGGTTCATCCCCACCGGGAGCTGGATGCAGATTGAACCCTCGATGAAGATCAGGATCAAAGAATCGAACCTGACCTACCGCTCCTTCAGCCAGGGCAACCGCCCGCTCGATTTAATGCAAAATGATGTCAGGCTGGTGTTGTTCGATGCGAATAACAGGGAGATCTCTGTCCTCAGAAAAACGGCCAACCTGATTGAGGCACGCATAGAGCTTGCGCTACTTTGCGACAGATTAGGGTTGAGCGCTATTTGAAAGGATCTAATCCAGCTTACGGCTTCTTCACAATTTCAACCCGCCTGTTTTTAGCGCGGCCCTCCTCGGTGCGGTTGTCGGCAACAGGTTTTTCCTGGCCCCAGCCTGTGGCGGAGAGCCGGGTTTTATCGACCTCCTGGGCAATAAGGACATTCATCACCGATTTTGCCCGGTCGATGGAGAGTTTCTTGTTAGCAGCGGCATCCCCCACGTTATCTGTGTGACCTTCAATGCTTATTTTCAGCGAGGGGTCAGCCTTCAGAAGCTGATAAATTTGCTCAACCACCGGAAGCGACTCATTCTTAATTGTAGACTTGCCGGTATCGAACAGGATGTTCAGTGAGATAAACCCATCCTTATTCAGGGCGTCAAGCATTTCATTGGCCGTGATCTCCTGTTTCATGGATTCCATCTCAAGTACATAGAGCTGGATATCGCTGTTGTTGGTGCATGCGACCTTGATACGGTATTCTCTGCCGCTATTCTTCAATGAGTAGCAGCCCAAACCATTCTCCTCATATATTTTCTTTCCGCCAATTTTAATAATGGCATTGGCATAATTTTTTACGATCTGAAGGTAGCTGGGTTCTGCCTTTCCTGATTCAAGGTTAAAGACATACCATGCATAGGTGAGCGTGCCTTCAAGTTTTACATCCTCGCCCTTTTCGTTGTAAAAATCCAGACTGTTGAAATTCTGCGTGCATTCCAAAATGTAGTAGCCGGGCATGCGGGTAAGCAGGGGATGGTCTTTGCATCCTTCGGTATCCTGGGCGAAAACATTAGTAACAGAGGCTAAGAGCAGGGCCATCGAAAAAATAAGTTTCTTCATCATAAGGAGTTTTGTGCGATTAATGATTAATAACCGGGATTTGTTGTCACGCTATTTTCCGGCCCCAAATATAGCAACTGTTTACCTAAGGTGAGGAATTTTCCCCACCTCGCTGATCATAATGTCAAACTTGGCCTGGCGTTTTCTATGCCCGGGCAACTTCCGCCCCGAAACTGACATGCTATATCTTTAATTTTCGCAATAGCCAGATATTCAATTTCTGATTTCTGCCAAGATGAGTAATAAGATTTATCATCCATGGAAATTGCATGCAAATACGCAGTATTATTCTGTTTTTACGAAACTCCGGGCCAAACTTCTTATACACCCTGGCATCGTACGATGCCAGGGAATCACGAGTGAAATCAGACGTTTTAATGCACTCGGCAGCCTGGCTTGCCGCAAACATGCCACTCCACATGGCTTTATCAATACCATGCCCGGTCAATGGATTGATCAGTGAAGCAGCATCTCCGCAAAGCATAAATCTCTCCCCTGAAATCACATTTTTTTCCATTGCAAAAGGCAGCAGGTACCCTTTCAGATCGCCGGCCATCTCTGCGTTTTTGAAGCGAGAAGCAATACCTGGATAGGATTGAATCATCTCAAGGTATGTTTTTCTGATGTTCGCAGGCCGTTTAGTCTTCAGGTTTTGTTTTTCAAGCATTCCAAAACCTACATTTGCCAGGCCATTCTCCAGGGGGAAGATCCAAAAATACCCATTTACCCCATTGATAAAATAGGCTTCATTGGTGTTCTTCTCCAAGCCCGTTACATTCTTAAAATAGGCCCTCACAGCGATTGTTTTGAACCTGGATTCAGGCGCATCGGGAAGGAGCTGGCGCTTCACAACGGAGTAGGCCCCGTCACAACCAATGACAATTTTGGCTTTTAGATGCAGCCCCTCCTGAAACTGGCATTCAACGCCATCTTCCGTGACAGTCGCTTGCTGAAGCCTCTGATGTTCAAAAATTGCAGTTTTGGTTTCGGCGCTGACAAGACCAAAAAGAAAATTGTCGAAATTATAACGCCTGCAATTGTAAGAAAAAAGAACCCAGGGAATGGTGAACGCCTTGCCATTGGGAGCAACAGCTTTGAATGAATGAATATCCATTTTATCAGGAAACTCTCTGAGCTTTCTGCCCCATTCCGGATTTATTGTGTCAATTGCCCTGAATGCATTTCCGGGAATGGCATCGCCACAGATCTTGTCGCGGGGATAATTCTCTTTTTCAACAAGTGCGACTTTCAGTCCACTGTTATGCAATGCCAGTGCGCAGGTGCTGCCTGCCGGGCCTGCCCCTATGATCACTACATCGAATAGATTCATGTAGTTTTATTATTTGTCATATCCGGAACAGGTTGCAAAATTCGTCACCTCCTTTATCATCAAAAGGTAGGGGTTAAGGGCCAGCAGATTATTCTCCTGTTTGCACTAATTCTGCAGCGGTCGGTCACGGTGAGAATATAGGTTCCTCCCCGGAGGTTATCAATTGTAATCATCAACCTGCCGTTGACCGGCTCATCCCGGATGATTTTACCTTCGATATTGGTCAGCCTTATTCCGGTAGCTGTTGTTGAATTCCCGAAGTCGATGGTAAAAGAGCCCCGGCATGGATTGGGCGCTATCTTAAACTCACCGGCAGGTAGCATGCCGGGCTCTGCAGAGGTGATTAGTTCACAGGCTGCAGTGGTATCGGGATAGAGCGTCTCTCCGTTTTGCCGGAAACAGGTGAAGGTGTAGTCAGGAAGGTCGGTAATGCAGCCAGGTGACGGTTGGATTAGTCCGTAGGTTGATCCAATGCCTTCGATCAGGCTGATGTTGTAGCAGGTGTTGATGATCCACCTTTTACGATAGGAGTTTCCTGCCAATACCGAGTCTATCTCCTGAACAACATCAGCTGGCAAGGCAAAACTGCCCAAATAACCCTGTACCGTGTCGCCAACCTGAAGGTTGAAGTCGTAGAGCAGCTCTTCAGAGGCGCTCGACGGAGACACAAAATAGACTTTTTTGTTCAGTCCGTCGTGGCGGATGGCCCCCTTATAGCCGGGTGTATCCCCTCCGCAGGTGCCCGCCGACTGGTGGAGGATAAAAGGTATATAAAGCTTGTGGTAAATGTTGCTGCCAATCACGGTATCACCCGAATAGGTGACGGAGAAAAAATCATTGGTTGGGTCACTGCCCATGCATGCCCATACGTAGTTGAAATTCCATACGGCATTGCTGTCAGGAAAGGGATGGTAAAGGTTTGTTTGCGACTGCCCGGCAAGCGCCGCAAAAATTGCGATGATGAACAAAAGCCATTTCATAATGGAGCGATAGGTTACTGCTAAGATATAACAAAATTTCACCATTTCGCCATTTTACCATTTTGCCATTTTTTTCGTACCTTCGTGTAAACTTTC
>CAYHCQ010000225.1:0-3625 GCA_964355115.1 uncultured Prolixibacteraceae bacterium
TGTGCTGATGTGCTGATGTGCCGATGTGCCGATGGTTTTATCTGTCATCTGACATCTGTCATCTGTCATCAAAACATGAGGTGTAGGGTTATTTAGGAGGGCTTCTTTCAACTCTGCGCAGTTTCGAGTAACAAATGTACTCAGAAGAATTTTAAAAAAGCAAATTATTTTTCACTTTTTAACAAAAAATTAATGTATGGGTGAAAGCATAACATGCTGAAAGTCAGCATCAATATTATGCAAGTGCCGAAATAACAATAACATAGCAATTGAATAACAGAGAAGAGTTAAGAGTGAGGAGTTAAGAGTTTAGAGTTAGGAGTGATGGATGCGGGATGAAAGATGATGACAGATGGCGGATGATTAATGGATGATTTGATAGTGGCCGGAGAGGTGGTGCATGAGCAGCCTCGGCGCAGGCGCACCAGGTTTGAGAACTGACGACAAGGAGAAGATCGCCGGAGACGCAGCTGCGGTGCAGCACCTGGAGGCCACGGGAGCAGATGATCATTTCACCATTTCGCCATTTCGCAAAAGTCTATGCCCCCCTGCTATCTGTTTAGCATGACTCTCCCTCACTCCTGCTTCCCTCGCATAGTGAAGCCATCCTGAAACGACCTCCATCACCTGGTCAATGATTGAGGGTGCTGATTTTAGGCCTGTATTTCGTGCAACAGCCATGAGGTCAGAATAGCTGAAATCATCACGTTTATTGTTCGCCGAAAGCTGGTGCTGACTGGTCCATCTGCCGTCGGCACTATAGGAATAGCAGAGATCATAGGCAGGCGAAAGTTCCCATTCGCCCTGGTCATTCATCAGGAATGCATGATTTTTTGTGTGGTCGTCATGATTGCGGGCTGCCACATTAAACACCATTCTGCGGTAAAACTGATCCATGTCATTCTCCCCAAGATGCAACCGGCGCATCACTTCAAATGCCTGCTCGTAGGAGTAACGGCCATCCCGGTCGAAATGGGCAATGGCACAAAGTGTCTGCACGTGCAGTTTCGTGCCGTCATCGCGCCGGTCGAACCTTCTGGTCATAAAATGGGCATATTTTCCATCAGGGTACAGTCTGCAACCGGTCATTTTAATGCCACAATCAAGCGCCATCCGGGAGTATGCATACTCGATCTTGCCAATTCCCAAAGGATTGCCACTTAGTTGTTTATCCTCAACGCCATCGAACTTAAGCAACCAGTAGGTGAAGCCGGGGGGCGCCTTCACCTGTCCCGAACGAACCTCATTCGTGCTTTCATTCCATGCAATGATCGCTTTTGCTTTCGCCCCGCCAGCAGATGTGCCCACCTTGAGAATATCGAAAGCGGATTTATCCCTGTTTGTGAGACTTGCCTGGAATTTTTTCCGCTGGTTATGAACCTCGCCGGCCAGGGTTGTGAGGTGATCGAGGGCAATGGTTGACGATATGCTCAATTCCTTTTCATGCCATGCCGGAATAAATTCGAGGGCGCCCATGGCCCTGGAGCCAATGTAGCATAACCTGTCGACCGGTGTAATCTCTCCCGCATTGATTCCCCGGCTCGCAAAATATTCATCGATGATCGCATTTCCCCAGTCATCGGGCAGCGCATCAGCCAGTAACCCCGGCAGACCTTTGAATGTCTTCCCCTGCGTTTCAGGAAAACTGAAGATCCTGTTCCCCCTTTTTATTTCGGACAGGGGCATGATCAGAGGTGCAATATCCAGACCCAAAGCCTCGAATGAGTCGACGAATTCAAAGATACCCGTCCGGGTCTCTGTGTTCCAGGCCAGCACACCCACCTTTTTGCCCCATAAACTGACTTCCAGCAGACTCTCCATCAGTGTGGTTTTAGCTGATTTGATTTTTTAACCCGGAACCGGCTTTTTCCCTTTAATTTCAATAATTCAACAGGACTCACCGGCGGGGGCGGTATCAGCGTCTCCAGGTTTGGCAGGATGTTCAGCATCCGCAAAACCAGGATCAACGTTGAAAGCGAAACAGAACACCCTTTTTCCAGGTTCTGTACCGACAAAACACTTAACCCCGCCTTCAGGGCAAGCTCCCGCTGTGTGTAATTTTTACGTAACCGGGTCTCTTTTAATCGTTTGCCAATCTCAGCCATGATGGCCGGATCACTCATCGCATACCAATCCATCGTAATAGGTTATAATAATTGCAAAGATATGTAAATAAAACATACAATAACATGTATTATGTACAAAAATAGCGAATAAAACATATAAAAGCATGTGTTAAAAGAAGTGAGCAAGTGAGCAAGTGAACAAGTGAGCAGGATTTTGGAGAGCGAGTCACAGAGTCACAGATGACAATTAAGAGTTAAGAGTGAAGAGTTAAGAGTGATGAGTGATGAGATGGCGGATAGTGGCCGGAGAGGTGATGCATGAGCAGCCTCGGCGAAGGCGCACCAGGTATAAGGACTGACGAAAAGGAGAAGATCGCCGGAGACGCAGCTGCTGTGCAGCACCTGGAGGCCACTGGCGCCAGCCGCAGCCGTGGTGCATCACCTCAGAGGCCGCGGGAGTCAGCCTCTCCCCGGTACTGCCTCGGTGATGGACGTTTTCCCAACACCCAGGGAGTTATCGCCGGCCAGCAAAAAATCGTCAGCAATGCGGTTGAGTTTTTCTTTAAAGGAAACAGGGTTGACGGCTTTTTTCAGCCATTCCTGCCCTTCCATTAATTCAACCGGAAAGGCAGTGATCCGCATCAGTACGTCTACTTCCGAAACAATGGCTTTTTGTAAAACATAGACAAAAACATCGCCCCAGTTGAAACTGAAATTCGAGGCAATGCCAACGATGTCAAAAATGTCTTTCGGCTCGTCGCGGCCAACGATGGCAGTAAGCTTGTTGGCTAAAATATTTCCAACTGTATCAACCGGGGTTGTTCCGGCAAAGACAGGGTTCCCCCAGCGTTCTGCAACATCATTTACCAGTTCTATTTTCAGCTCCCGCTTACCTGGAATCCAGATGCGTATGAAGTCGTCGGATAACAGGATTTTATCGTCGGAAGTATTGAAATCCTTTTTTAATTTTTTACGTACACGGTTGGCGGCCTGCATAAAACCGGGATCCTGATTTGTGAAAAGATCAAGATACTCACTAAAACGATGGTTGAGATAGAACCTGCCCAATGCAGTTCCACCGGTAAGGTGAAATACTTCGAATCCTCCGGCCAACGCAGCAAGTACACTATCCTGCAGCGTGTAGAGTTCTCTGTAATTGTTGGCGGATGAAGACATATCTGGTTGATAATGATTTGAAACGAAGGGAATTGATGACATTATCTGTCAAAAGCTCCAGGATTCTCGGTGGCGGGATTATTTTCAAAACAGTAAACCAGCGATAAGATTCCAGTAACTTTCGAAAAAGCGTGGTCTCAGTGTAATGCCCGGCCATTTCCCTTTTTCCCTCCAGCACCTCAAGGCAATCAATGGGTGAAATTTGGTAGTCCCACATAAGTGAACGCATGAAACTGAGTCGGTCGGATAATGGAGCAAGCATGGGTTACTGGTTCTGGAGGTGTAAATGTACAAAAATATACTGAAAGTCACAGAGCCACCACGTGCCAGTTAAGAGTTAAGAGACCAACATTATAAAAAATAACGCAAACGAAAACTAACTT
>CAYHCQ010000226.1:0-3622 GCA_964355115.1 uncultured Prolixibacteraceae bacterium
GAAGATCCACCGGAAATACAAGACACCATGGTTTGCCACCATCATTACCGGGATTTTGGTTGCCATCCCATCACTCTTCATGAACCTTACCGAGGTGACCGACCTCACCAGCATAGGAACCCTCTTTGCCTTCGTGCTGGTTTCGGGAGGTGTGCTTGTGCTCGAAAGCGGCTGGAAGCGCGATAAAACCCAAAACAGCGAAAAAGGGTTCCGTATCCCGTACTTCAACAGCCGCTACTTCCTGCCTTTCATCTGGTTTGGGATTCTCATATTGCTCTGGTTTTGGAACCCGGATGAAACCGGTCAGTTAACGGCATATTTCACCGGAAATAGTTCATCTGTCAGTCCGTCATCCGTCATCAGCGGGCTGCTCCGATTCGAATTTCCGGTGCTGCTCTTTATCCTGCTGGCCATCCTGATCACCTTTTTCAGTATCCGCAACCAGCTGTCACTCATTCCTGTACTTGGCCTTCTCACCAATTTCTACCTCATGGCCCAGCTCGGTATCACCAACTGGCTCCGTTTCCTTGTCTGGCTGCTCATCGGATTGACCATCTACTTTTTGTATAGCCGGCAACATAGTAAACTAAAAGATATATGACCTTAACCACCATAGTCGTCATAGTCCTCGCCGGCATCATCGTCGGATTCATCAATACGCTCTCTGGCGGCGGGTCGGTGATCAGTCTTTCGTTGCTGCTGATTTTGGGTTTACCGGCCAACATTGCCAACGGCACCAACCGCATCAGTATCTTTTTCCAGACGCTTTCATCGGTTGGGAGTTTTACCCGGCAGAAGATGTTCGACAACATGCGGCCGGTATGGCTGGGAATTCCGGCAACAATCGGGGCCCTCATGGGTGCCTGGCTGGCGGTGGATGTGAATATACGCGTGATAGAGATAGCGATGGCGGGGGCCATGGTGATCATGCTCTTCTTTCTTTTCTATAAGCCTGACAAGTGGCTGAAGGAGAACCCGGCCATGCTTGCCGGAAAGCTGAAATGGTGGCAACTGGCGATCTTCTTTTTTGTTGGATTCTATGGCGGGTTCATCCAGGTAGGAGTGGGCTACTTTATGCTGATGTCGCTGGTACTCGGCGTGGGTTATGACCTGGTGAAGGCAAATGCCGTGAAAAACCTGATCGTGTTCTTTTATGCCATCTTTGCCCTTCTTGTGTTTATGATTGATGGAAAGGTCGATTATCTCTACGGACTGATCCTCTCGGTCGGGAGCATTATTGGTGCGCTCATTGCATCACACCTCGCAGTTAAAAAAGGAGCAGGGTTCATCAGGGGAGTGATCGTCGCCTCAGTGGTGCTGACCATTCTGCAGATCAGCGGACTGATCAACTTTACGGAACTATTAAAGAGGATTCTGTAAGTTTCACTTCAACTCAACTTCAACTCATGCTTATTCTCACCGGATCACTTTGCGTGAAGGGAACAGAGCGCAAGCCAGGTTCATAAAGAGGTAGATATAAACCAGTTTCAGGAAGAAACCGATCACCTCTGTCTTCTTCTGTGGATTAACTGCCATCATGGCTTTGTGCAGGGCAGATTCCATTTTCGGATGGCGGGCGGCCGACCCGAGGAAAAACTCTGCCATGGGTCCGTTCCGGAAAAGGCGGCGTAAATTCTCATGCAGCCTGAACTCCGGTATCATCCTGCGGTAGATCTCTTTGTCGTATGCCTGGTTGAAATGTCCGGAGAAATCATTGGTTTTGAAACAATCTGCAATATGTGCGGCTGCCACCCTGCCGCTACGTATCGCATTCCCAACCCCTTCGCCCGAGATCGGGTCGACCAGGGCAGCCGCATCTCCCGCAAGCAGGAAACGTTCTCCGGAAATAACCCGACGGGTACCACCCAGCGGTAGGTTATAGCCCTTGAATGGCTCAATTTGTTCGCCCTCTTTCAGGCGGCTTTTCAGGGGCTCACTCTCAAGCAGTTTCCTGAATAGTTCATTCAGGTTGATCTTCCTGCGGTTCACAACCGTAGCCATCATGCCCAAACCGATGTTGGCAATCCCGCCGGGCAGGTGAAAAATCCAGAGGTAGCCTGGCAGTGTGTCTTTCAGAAGATATATCTCCAGAAGACTTTCAGCCCTGGTCGGCTTCAGACCGCGATAGTAAGTGCGCAGCGAGACACAAATATTTTCCTTTGGCAGACGGCCGATCTCCATCTGGCGGGCGACGAAGGAATTGACCCCGTCGGCCCCGACAATGATCTCTCCTTCGAAACTGCCGTTACCGGTCTCAAGTACTACTCCGCCGGGGTTCCGGATTATATTAATGCAGTCACATTCTTCAAAGATCGAAACGTTTTCCAACCCGCGTAAATGACTCAGCAGGAAATTGTCGAAATCGGTCCGGCTGCAGGTGTAAATCGGCAGGTTTTTCCCGTTGACGAGGAACGGAACGTATAGACGACTATGGTCGGGAGCGATAAATTCAATGCCGTAAGAGGCCGATTTCATTAAATCCCTGTGGAAGTGCTCGAGCAACACAGGAGAGATCATTCCCAACTGCTTGATAACGTCGTGGGTGAGTCCGTCGCCGCAGGTCTTGTTCCTTGGAAACCTTGCCTTGTCGAACACAGCGATCCTGAGTCCGGACCCAGCCAGGCATAAGGCCGCGGAGCTCCCCGCCGGCCCCGCTCCGACAATCAGAATGTCAAATTTTCTGTTCATGTCAACAAATATTTTCGATACTTTTATCCCCGGTAAGAGTTTTATTGCCGCAAAGATAAGTTTATATCCAAACCTACATTTTTCCCTATGCGCAAATTCAATTTAGTCATTCTGGTTTTTGCATCTCTTTTTTTGAGTTTAAACCATCTCTCTGCCCAGCAGGATATTTCAGTTGCTAGTATGCAGGCCGCCGGACCGGGGTCAAAATGGGTGCTTGTAATTCATGGCGGCGCCGGCGGAGGGCCGAAGGGCAGTCTGACGGTGGAGCAGGAGGAGGCCTATCTGAATAAGCTGAATGAAGCGCTCGACAAGGGATCGGCTATTTTAGCATCGGGTGGAAGCAGCCTCGACGCGGTGACTGCCGCAGTAACTTTCATGGAGGATTGCCCGCTCTTTAATGCCGGGAAAGGAGCGGTGCTCGATGCCGAGGGGAAGGCAGAACTCGATGCATCGGTGATGGATGGCAGAACGCTGAAGGCTGGTGCTGTAGGAGGGGTCAGAACAGTGAAAAACCCCATTCTTGCCGCCCGCGCCGTGATGGAGAAATCGAACCATGTGATGCTTGCCGGTGCAGGGGCCGACCAGTTTGCCAAAGCGCAGGGACTGGAAATTGTGAACCCCTCGTACTTTATTGTACCCGAACGGCTCGAAAGATGGAAGAAGTTAAAGGCGGCTTCAGATGCGGGTCACGGAACCGTGGGAGCCATAGCCCTCGATCTGTCGGGGAACCTGGCTGCAGCAACATCAACAGGAGGGATGATGAATAAAATGGTAGGACGGCTCGGCGATACCCCTGTGATCGGGGCGGGGACCTATGCCAATAATGCAACATGCGCTGTATCCTGCACCGGCCATGGAGAGTTCTTTATCCGGAACGTGGTAGCCTACGACCTTTCGGCGCTGATGGAATACAAAGGGATGCCGCTGAATGACG
>CAYHCQ010000227.1:0-3606 GCA_964355115.1 uncultured Prolixibacteraceae bacterium
TTTCGTTTGCGTTATTTTTTATAATGTTGGTCTCTTAACTCTTAACTCTTAACTCAACATGATTTTACCCGTTGTAGCATATGGACATCCTGTTCTGAAGAAGGTGGCGGAGGATATTCCCTCCGGTTTCCCCGATCTGCCCGCCTTTGTCGAAAATATGTGGGATACCGTGTACCAGAGTGACGGCGTCGGACTCGCAGCCCCGCAGGTGAACCTGTCGCTCAGGCTTTTTGTGATCGATGCCACCGCCTTTGCGGAGAAATACCCAGAGGCGGAGGGATTTAAGAAGGTGTTTATCAATGCAAAAATATACCAGGAGGAGGGGGAGGAGTACTCGTTTAATGAAGGATGTCTTAGCTTTCCCGGCCTGCGCGAAGATGTTGTAAGAAAACCTGTTATCCATATTCGTTATCTGGATGAGAACCTTCTGCCCCGCGACGAAAAATTCGACGGAGTTGTGGCCCGGATCATCCAGCATGAATACGACCATATCGAAGGCATTGTATTTGTCGACCGGATATCCTCGCTTAAAAAGATGTTGCTGAAACGCCGCCTGAATGATATTACAAAAGGAAATGTTGAAGTAGCCTACCGGATGTTGTTCCCGCAAGTAAAAAAAGGAAGAAGATAAAGATGAAAAAAACTACCCTGCTCGTTTCTCTGGCCCTGCTGGCCGCCATTACCGGGTGTAAACCCTCCCGCGAAAAATCTGTCGCCACCATCAGCACGCTTGAAAAGCGGTTGTTTTCACCGGAAGCCGTGAGTTTTTCAAAGCCCTCGGCCGATAGTCTGCTGGCCATGTACGATGAATTCATCGAAAGGTGGCCCTCCGATACCATTACCCCCTCCTTTGTTTTCAAGGCAGCCAATGTGGCCATGAATGCCGGCAACGGAAGCAAGGCGATCGGGTATTTCAACCGCTACCTGCAGTCGTGGCCCGACAAGCCCAGGGCGCCCCTCTGCCTCTTTTTTAAAGCCTTCGTTTACGAAAATGTTATACATGACATCGAACAGGCACGGGAGAATTATGTGCTCTTTATTGAGAAGTACCCAACCAATGAGTTTAATAAAGATGCGCAACTCGCCCTGATGAACCTCGGAAAAACGCCCGAACAGATGGTGCGCGAATTCGACCTTAAACGCAAAGCCGATAGCGCAAGGGTTGCCGATTCAGTGAGCCACATGCGGAAACGCAGATAGTTTTCCCTGTAGGCTACCTGAATAGATTCTCAAGGAAATTCGATAGTTCGGAAGGTGACACATTCCTTGTCAGACGACCTTCGAAGCTGTAGCTGATTTTTCCACGCTCTTCAGAAACGATAATGGCTACAGCATCTGACTTCTCGGTGATGCCCACCGCCGCCCTGTGACGCAATCCTACGGCGGCCGGAATGTCGGCGCGGTTAGAAACAGGCAGGATGCAGCGGGCGGCCTTGATGTTTTCCCCGATAATAACAACCGCGCCGTCGTGCAGTGGACTGTTTTTGAAGAAAATCGTCTCCAAAAGGGTTTCGGTTATCCTTGCATCAATGGGCTGGCCGGTGGCTACACACGCATTGAGCTCATTCTGCTGGGTGATCACGATCAGCGCCCCGGTGCGGGTCTCGGCCATCTTCTGGCAGGCCTTCACGATCTTGCCGATGTTCAGGTTTACCGGGTTGTTGATCTTAAATCGCCAGAAGAGGAAACGTTTGCGCTGGTTTTTGATGATCCGGGTGTTCCCAACCATCAGAAGAAACTGCCTGATCTCCGGCTGGAACACTACGATGAGCGCAATAAATCCCACACTGATAAACTGTCCGAGGATCTCGGTCAGCAACTGCATCTGGAACGCCTTCACGATCTTCCAGATCAGGTAAACGGCAATAATCCCGATAAAGATCCTGATCGCGGCCGTCCCCTTAACGAGGTTGTAAACTTCGTAGAGCAGAATGGCAAAGAGGATGATGTCAACAATATCGACGATCCGCAGATTGAAAAGTCCGGCCAGTAACATGGGACAAAATTAGGGAAAAAAGATGAGACGCTATCAATCCTCTTCGGGCAGTGGAAGCTGAGCCACCAGCCGGATCGCCTCCATGGCCTCCTTTACATCGTGAACCCGCAGGATGTCGGCGCCTTTGAGCAGTGCAATGGTGTTGAGAACTGTTGTTCCGTTAAGTGCATTGCCTGGTTTGATTTCCAGGATCTTCTGGATCATTGATTTCCGGGAGAGACCTGCCAGTATGGGTTGTCCTTCCGATTTGAAGGTGTCGAGCCGCGCGAGTAGTTCGAAATTGTGGGCGACGGTCTTTCCGAATCCGAAACCCGGATCGAGGATCACATGGCGGATTCCATGGTTGCGGCATTTGATAGACTGCTGTTCGAAGAAATAGGCCACCTCGGCAACCACGTCGGTATACTGTGGGTCGGTCTGCATCGTTAACGGAGTCCCCTTCATGTGCATCAGAACATAGGGAACGCCCAGTTCACCGACTGTTTCTATCATACCGATACCGAATCGTCCGCCATAGATATCGTTGATCATCCCGGCCCCATGTTCCACGGCAGCCCTGGCAACACCGGCACGGAAGGTATCGACCGAAAAGATGCAGTCGGGAAAACTTCGCTTCGCTGCATCGAGGAATGAGAGGAGGGTTACAAGCTCCTCATCCTCGGGTACTTCCTTCGCCCCTGGACGTGTGGAGACGGCGCCGACATCGATTAGAGAGGCTCCTTCATGTAACATTTTCTCTGCCTGTGTGAGCCGGTCAGCAAGGCTCGCATGCATTCCCCCGTCGTAAAACGAATCCCCGGTAAGGTTAAGGATGCCCATTACGACAGGTGTGGAGAGGTCGAGGCTCAATCCGTTACAATCTAAGTTATACATTCACGTATACTTTTCGCAAATTTAGGATTTTTTTTTACCTTCGCTTACGCTAACCGAAAGCTCTCCAATGTCCGATATTTCTCTTACCGAAACCCAGTTTGAATCCGTTATCCGTGAATGCCGGGAGATTTTTTTAACCAAGATGAAAGACTATGGCACCGCATGGCGCATCCTGAGGGCCTCGTCGCTCACCGATCAGATATACATCAAGGCTCAGCGCATACGCAGCATCGGCGACAAGGGGGCGCAGAAGATCAATGAGGGTATCAAGCCTGAATTCATTGGAATCGTAAACTATTCGGTGATTGCCCTTATTCAGCTTGAACTGGGAACCGAAGAACGTCTCGAACTCGGCGAACGGGAGGCTGCAGCGCTTTACGATAAGTACATTTATGCCGCCCGCGACCTCATGCTCAATAAAAACCACGACTACGGCGAGGCATGGCGCAACATGAGACTGAGTTCGCTCACCGACATCATCCTGATGAAGCTGATGCGTACCAAACAGATCGAAGACAACCAGGGAAAAACCTTCATCTCAGAAGGGGTGGATGCCAACTATTACGATATGATTAACTATGCAATATTTGCACTGATCAAACTGCATTATGAAACTGCATTATGAAACCACTTAGGAATATTTTTCGCATTCTGGTCGGGATCGTCTTCATCTTTTCCGGCTTTGTCAAGGGGGTCGACCCGCTGGGAACGGTCTACCGCATGGATGACTACTTTCT
>CAYHCQ010000228.1:0-3590 GCA_964355115.1 uncultured Prolixibacteraceae bacterium
CCCCTCCAACCGGGAAATTGTTCTTTTTCGAAGCCTCAAAGGATTGGTTAATCTCGTCATTCCGTATATTCTGGTAATAATCCTCACCGAAGATGCTCTTTTCAAACATCTTCGCATAATAGGTACCGAAACTCTCGGTCAGCCACACATCCCTGTTCACAAAATGGCCGATGTAGTTCCCAAACCACTGGTGGGCCAGTTCATGTGCATTAACGTTCACATAGTTCCGCTGCCACCAGGCCCTCGGTTCAATCAGCATGTAGTCCCCAAACACCGTACTGGTAGTGGTCTCCATGGCTCCATACATATAATCGATCACCGGGGCTTCGCGGTAAACCGGGTAGGGATAGTTAACCCCCAGCTCCTTTTCAAAGAAATCGAACATCATCTCCGTGTACTTATAGGTGGTGGCAACCCGGTCGGGCATGTCCGAGTAATACCAGTATTCAAGCGGCACCCCGCGGGTTGTTTTCGATGTTTTATAATCGTAATCCCCTATAACCAGTGCCGTGGAGAAGAAGGGATGATTTTTGGTCATGGCGTAATGCCAGGTACGGGTTCCGTCGGAGTTGTCTGTAATTTCCATGCGTTCCCCGTTGGAAAATACCTTGTATTTTTTATCAAATGTGACGAAAAGATCCATGGTGATCCGGGCATCCATGTAAGGCAGCCATCCGTTTGGCCGGTGTGCCCATATGGCCTTTCGCTTGCCGGCCTCTTCCGCTTTCCAGCCGACAAAATAGATGGGGCCGGCCATAGGAGTAGCTTCGTAAACAATTTTAAGGGAGGCTTCACTGCCTTTCACGAGCAGGGATGATTCCGGGAAGATTATCAGTGAACTCTGGGATTGTCTGAACCTTGCAACTTTATCACCAACAGTAACTTCGGTGACGATAAAGTCAGGGCAATGAAACACTATCGAATCGGTTTTATAGCGGTTGGGTATAAATTTGAACTCCGCCGACCCGATTACCCGGTTCTCTTCCGGCATAAAGCGCACGCTGGCAGAGATGTGCTTCAGGGTCACCATCAGGTCGGGGGGTATAGTCGCCGGATCGGCGTAATAGGTAACTGTTTTATCCTGGCTTTGGAGTAAACCGGTCTGGAGAAAGAAACCGAACAGGATACACAATAGGCCTCTGATCTTTGACGGTGCATAAGGAATCTGCATGGAGCTGAAATTTTAGTAAGTTTGCTGACCCGGCAGAGCCTGAATGGCTGGCAGCGCAACCAAAAGTACGAATTTCCTTTGAAGAAGATATCCCTTAACGAGAAACTGATCCTTTACTTCCTTTTACTGGGCATTGGCGCAATTGCCCTGCTCAGTGTCTTCTCCTATTACAGTGCCAGAAAGGCGTTACTCGACCGCACATTCGACCAGCTCACCTCCCTGCGGATCGTTAAGAAGAACCAGGTGGAGAAGTTCTTCAGCGACCGTAGCCGGGATATCCTGTTTCTGGCCGAAGACACCGGGGCGGATGCCCTTATACAGAAAGGAAATTACTACCGTTCTCTCTATGTCGTTGATGTGGATGGCAAGGTTATGAAAAGCATTCATTTTAACAACACTCTTCCCGGGATGGTGAAGACAAGACTGTCAAATGGTCTGAAAAATGTAACTTCCTGGTGCAGCCCTGGCCAGGTAACGATATTTGATGAATCTGCCGACTCACTTTCCGGTGAACCCGGAATGCTGATCGGCACCTGTATTACAGAGACGAGGCATGGAAAGCGGGAAATAACCGGGGCCGTGATCCTCGAACTTTCGATCGATGCCATCAATGCAATAATGCTGAACAACAACCCTGAGAGCGGTCTGGGGTTGAGCGGTGAAACCTACATTGTGGGAACGGATTACAAGATGCGTTCTGCCTCGCGATTCATCCAGAACTCTATCCTGAATACCGAAGTCAGGACACTACCGGCGACGAATGCATTTAATGGAAACGAAGGGTGCATAATTACCAGCGATTACAGGAATATCGCGGTACTCTCGTCTTTCGGCAAGATAAATATACCCGGCCTCAGCTGGATCATCCTGGCTGAGATCGACCTCAGGGAGGCAATGATACCCATCGCTGAAATAAGGACAAGGATATTGTTCTTAAGCATCCTGATCATCACCATTTTTTTCGTCTTCGTCTTTATCATTGCACGTCGCATTACAAAACCGCTGATACGGCTGAAGGATGCCGCCATCAATGTAGGAAAAGGCAGGTACGACATTGATCTTCCAATCGAAACAAAGGACGAAATCGGTGCTCTTACCGAGGCATTTAATTTGATGGCCCTGCAGATCAAAGAGAAGACAAACGAGCTTCAAAAAGAACGTTTCGGGCGGATGCGCTCTGTGATCGATGGTGAGGAGATGGAAAGGCAGCGGCTTTCGCGCGAGTTGCATGATGGCATCGGGCAGTTGCTGATCGCCATTAAACTCAGGCTCGAAGCTCTTCTGTACCAGGATGGAAAAGATATCAAAAACTCCATCCAGGAGCTTAAAAAATATTTCGATACGATCATCGATGAAGTTCGCCGGATCTCCAATAACCTGATGCCCTCGGTTCTCGAAGCATTCGGTATCGCAATTGCTTTCCGCAACCTCTTTGCCGACACCGAAGAGCTGAGCGGGTTGCGGATTCAGTTTGTCTCCAAGGGCAGTTTCGATGATCTCGACAAGAAGACCAAAACGTACATTTACCGGTTAACTCAGGAGGCGCTGAGTAACATCGTAAAGCATGCCGACGCCAGAGAGGTTCATGTGACCCTGGTTCGTGAAAATGAGGTGCTCACACTGTCAATACGGGACAACGGGAAGGGTTTTTCGCCTGAAACCGCTGGCAAAGAGGGCGGCAACGGCATTCAGAATATGCGCGAAAGAGCAAGCCTCCTCCGCGGCACAATCGATATCAGGTCGGCCCCCGGAAAGGGGACAGTTATCACAGTCATTGTTCCAATTATTATACCTTATGTCAGCAATCAGGATTTTTCTCGTGGATGATCACCAGCTCGTCAGAGATGGGATCAAGGCATTGCTCATCGGAGCCGATAACCTCGAAATCATCGGTGAGGCCTCAACCGGCAAGGAGTGTTTTGAAAAGATCGCGCAAAACCAGCCCGATGTGCTAATCCTCGACATCTCATTGCCCGATACCACCGGGATTGAGATTACCAAGCGGATCACTGTTGAATATCCCGGGATGAGGGTTTTAATCCTCTCGATGTATACCAACGAGGACTTCATCTTCAATTCAGTAAAGGCAGGAGCCAGAGGATACCTGCCCAAGAATACTTCGAGGGAGGAGTTGCTCAGTGCGATAACTGCCATTTATGAAGGCGAAGAATTTTTTGCCGACTCCATCTCCAGGATCATGCTTCGAAGCTATGTTCGTAAAGCCAAAGAGGAGGAATCGGCTCCTACCCGCCAGACTATTCCCCTTACCTCACGTGAAATCGAGATCCTGAAACTCTTTGCCGAGGGGTTTATCAATAAAGAGATCAGCGACCAGCTCGACATAAGCATCCGAACGGTGGAAACCCACAAGAACCACATCATGAAAAAGCTTGAACTGAAGAGCACAGTTGAACTTATC
>CAYHCQ010000229.1:0-3579 GCA_964355115.1 uncultured Prolixibacteraceae bacterium
ACCGCAGATATATGAGGAGATCGATGTGAAGCATAGTGTATACAAATAATTGACAATTGATAATTGACAATTGATAATTAAAACACCTTGTTACCTTGTTACCTTGTTACCTTGTTACCCTGTTACCCTGTTACCCTGTTACCCTGTTACCCTGTTACCAAAAAAATAAAACAATCACCATATCATGAAGCTTAGTCTGAAAATCTGGAGACAAAAGGACGGTAAGTCGCAAGGCAAATTTGTGACCTACTCCCTGGATAATATTTCGCCGAACTGTTCATTCCTTGAGATGCTCGACATCTTCAATGAGCAGCTGATAGCAAAGAACGAGGAGCCGGTGGCTTTTGACCACGACTGCCGTGAGGGGATCTGCGGGATGTGCAGCCTGTACATCAATGGCCGACCCCACGGTCCCGACGATGCCGTTACCGTTTGCCAGCTCCATATGCGTAAGTTCAAGGATGGCGATACTATCGTGATCGAGCCCTGGCGTGCCAAGCCGTTCCCGGTTATCAAAGACCTGATCGTTGACCGTACTGCCTTCGACAAGATCATCCAGGAGGGCGGGTATGTCTCCGTAAATACCGGCGGTGCTGCCGAAGCCAACAATATACTGGTGAGCAAGGTCAATGCCGAGTTGTCGATGGATGCCGCCGCATGTATCGGCTGCGGCGCATGTGTAGCCGCCTGCAAGAATGCCTCGGCCATGCTCTTCGTTTCGGCCAAGGTCTCCCAGCTTGCCCTCCTTCCACAGGGAGCCATTGAGGCCAAAGATCGCGTTAAAAAAATGGTGAAGATGATGGACGAACTCGGCTTCGGGAACTGCACCAACACCTATGCCTGTGAAGCCGAATGCCCCAAGGAGATCTCCCGTTCGAACATTGCCCGGCTCAACCGGGAGTTTATGTGTGCAAAAGTAATATAGTTTTGCGGTTCACCTTTTGACCTCTTTTCGGATTAAGCTATAAAAACAATTATGGCTACGATGATCCGTTTCAAAATGGTTGAAGTCCTATCGAAGGTTTGTTTCAAGGGAAAGAGAAAAACAACCCTGGCTTACGAAGTCCGTTCATTTGCGTTGCAGCCCCTTCCGGAACCGACCTCCCGCCCACTATCAACGTTAACCATTCCAGAAATTTTCTGGCAATGACCCTGTTTTAATGCCGGAACAGGGTTGAATGATTTTACCGGAAAATGCGCTAAATTTGTCCAGGAAAATGTGCTGATGTGCTGATGTGCTGATGTGCCGATGTGCTGATGTGCTGATGTGCTGATGTGACTCTGTTACTCTGTTACTCTGTTACCCTGTTACCCTGTTACCCTGTTACTTATTATGTTATTCCGCGAAATTCCCGGTCAGGAAAAAATCAAGGCGAAGCTGATCCAGACGGTTTTGGACCAGAGGGTGAGTCATGCCCAGCTGTTCTACGGACCGGAGGGGTCGGGAAAGCTTGCGCTGGCGATTGCCTACGCCCAGTTCATCAACTGCACCCGAAAAGTTCTCCCTCCCCTCCCAGGGGAGGGCCGGGGTGGGGTCGTTGCGGACCTCCCAGGGGAGGGACGGGGTGGGGTAACGGATTCCTGCGGGGTTTGTCCGTCGTGTGTGAAGTACCAGAAGCTGATCCATCCCGATCTCCATTTCATGTACCCGGTAGCGACTACTAAAAAGGTGTCGAAACATCCCATCAGCAAGAAATTCCTTGAGGATTGGCGGCCATTTCTGATCGGGAATAATTACCGGGTTACCCTGCAGGGTTGGTATGAGGCGATCGACATCGAAAACAAGCAGGGGATAATCAATGCCGAAGACTGCAATGATCTGATCACCACGCTCAGCTATAAAAGTTACGAGTCGGAATACAAGGTGATGATCATCTGGATGGTTGAGCGGCTTTTTCATGCAGCGGCGCCGAAGATCCTGAAGATACTGGAAGAACCGCCCGATAAAACCCTCTTCATCCTTGTTGCCGAGGAGCCGGGTCAGATCATCTCGACCATTCTTTCACGCACACTGATGGTGCGGATTCCTGCAACCGATGCGCAGTCACCCGTTACCCCGGAAGAGGACCTTCAGTTTTTCGACACCTTCCGCCAGTGGATGCGACAATGCTATTCGGCCAATGTGCCGGAACTAATTGCCTTTGCAGGTGAGACCGGAAAGAGCGGCCGGGAGAGGCAGAAGAGCTTCCTCCTTTACAGCCTCGGTATGATCGGCGCCTGCTCCGACTTCAACCACAGGGGCATAGCCCGCAACGGTGTGAGTCGTGAAGAGATCGAATTCCTGCAAAAATTCTCCCCGTTCATCCGTGCCGCGGCACTTCCGGAGTTCAACGAACTCTTCAACTCCGCAATTTTCCATGTAGAACGGAATGCCCACGGACCAACACTTTTCCTCGACCTCTCTCTAAAGATTGTCCGGATTTTTAAACCGAATTTTGTACCTTTGTCCTGATTATTAGGATATGGAGAACGAAGAACTGACCCCTGCCGAACCGTTAGAGACACCCCCTGCCGAAGAGACCGAGGTGGATGAACAGATCACGGAATTCAGGCCGGAGAAATTAAAATATAATCCCTTTCTTACCCGCGGATGTTGCGAAACCCCGAAAGTATATCACAAGAACGATGGGGTATTTCAGCACCGGTGCAGCAAGTTCGACGCGTATGACTGGCTGGCCGACATTCCGGAGGTGCCGGGCCATAAGGTTTTCGATGTTGCTGAAGTCCGGTTTAAGAACAGCCGTAAGGATTTTTACCGTATTCCTGCCGACCTTGAACTGAGTGCCGGCGAGATGATTGCAGTGGAAGCCTCACCGGGGCACGACATCGGCATTGTAACGCTGACCGGCGAAGTGGTGCGTTTTCAGCTCCGCAAGAAAAACATCAATCCTGCCTCTGAGGACATTAAAAAAGTTTACCGCAAGGCCCGCCTTACCGACATCGAAAAGTGGGTGGCTGCTGTTGAAGCCGAGACCACTACCATGTTCAGGGCGCGCGAAATCGCCGACGGACTAGGGCTTGCGATGAAGATCAACGATGTGGAATACCAGGGCGACTATACAAAGGCAATATTTTATTATACCGCCGACGACCGCGTCGATTTCCGTGAACTGATCAAGCTAATGGCCGAGGAGTTCAAGGTGCGGATCGAAATGCGGCAGATCGGTGCCCGTCAGGAGGCGAGCAGGCTGGGCGGGCTCGGTTCGTGCGGAAGGGAACTATGCTGCTCCACCTGGATGAGCGAATTCAAGTCGGTAACTACCAACTCCGCCCGTGTACAGCAGTTATCGCTGAACCCCCAGAAACTCGCCGGACAGTGCAGTAAACTGAAATGTTGTCTAAATTACGAATACGATACCTATCTCGATGCCATCAAAGGATTTCCCGACACCGAGGTCAGGCTGAAGACCCAACGGGGCGATGCTTTCCATCAGAAAACCGACATCTTCCAGCGGATGATGTGGTATTCGTACATAACTTCTCCCGGTAATTTTCACGCCATACCTGTAGATAAGGTCATCGAGATCATTGCCGATAACAAAAACGGCAAACTACCCGAAAAACTGGAAGACTTCGGCC
>CAYHCQ010000230.1:0-3561 GCA_964355115.1 uncultured Prolixibacteraceae bacterium
TCGATGGCAGCAGCCAAAGGCTCGGTAAAAACCGCAGAAGTGAGAGGAAGGCCATCGGGAACGATATGCAGATTCTGTTCAGGAAGTGTGATATAATCGGCAAATACACCCTGGTGTCCGTCAATGCCCAGTACTGTCCGGTTTGCACAGTGTGTCTTGCGGCCTGTCTGGCAGAGATAGCACTCCCCGCAGGCGCAGTTGATTTCACCGATAACCGTTTTTCCCTGGAGGAAACTCCCTTTGGTTACGACCTCCCCCACGAATTCATGTCCGGGAACGCCTCTGAAACCCATATAACCCTGGAGGATCTCTAAGTCGGTGTTACAAATTGCCGAATAGAGAATTTTAATCAGGACCTCATCTTCACCCGGTTTCGGGGATGGTAATTCCACCATAGACAAGGAGCCATCGAAGAAAAGTGCCTTCATACAGAATATTTTGTTTTCAAAATTATGAAATTCGACTAACTTTACCTGTAAAATATTTTGTCCTGGTTTATTCTTTAATATGATCTTGATTTTTTCGCGAAATACTCCTGCTCTCCCCTTCTTCACCTCCTTGTTTACCTGTTTGTTAATGATGGTTGTGATTTCATGCAACCAGGCGAAAAACCCGGTGGCTGATGCGGAGGTATCCTCTCCGGTTAAGCCCTCGGTTCGGAGTGATCAGCCCCTGAGGAAGGTAAAACTCATTCCCTACTGGGTAACAAGCGCCCAGTTTGCCGGCTATTATGTCGGGATTGAGAAGGGGATATTCCGGAAATATGGCATCGATCTGGAAATACTTCCATACGATCCGTTCACATCGACCGAGCCGGTAATCCGCGACGGAACTGCTGATTTTGCCTTGCTTTGGCTCGTTAATGCCCTTGATCTCCGCAACAAAGGGGTCGATATCGTTGATATCGCCCAGTTCTCCTCCCGTTCGTCGCTGATGCTGATCACCAAGAAATCAAGCGGGATCGCGACAATTGCCGATATGAACGGCAAAAAGGCAGGGATATGGGCGGGGTTTGAGCTGCCCTCAAAAACATTGTTCAGTAAATATAAGGTCGATGTAAAGATAATTTCAATCGGCAGTTCGAACAGCCTGTTCCTGCAGGGAGGGGTGGATATCATCAATGCAAACTGGTTTGATGAGTACCATTCGATCCTCAACAACGGTTACGACGAAAACGAACTGAACAAATTCTTTTTTGCCGACCATGGTCTGAATCTGCTTGAAGATGGTATTTATTGTCTTGCAGAAAAAACACGCAAGGATCCCGGGTTGTGTGCCGACTTTGTAAATGCAGCCCTTGAGAGCTGGATGTATGCCTTCAACAACCAGCCTGAGGCCCTGGATATTGTGATCCGGCTGGCCCGCAAGGAGAACAGGCCGGTGAACCGGGCACATCAGAAGTGGATGCTGAGCAAGTACCGGGAGCTCTATATTCCGAAGGGGCAAAAGAATATCAATACCGTGCTTTTGCCGAGAGACTATAACAGTATCGCCGCCATTCTGCTGAATGGCGGGTTTATTAAATCGGTGACTCCCTACGACAGCTTTTACTCGCCTTACAAATCGCTCATCAAACAGAATCCTCGCCGATGAACACCGACAAAAACATCACCTGGTATTCAGGGAAATTCAGACGGGGTCTGGCTTTCAAGCTAATTGTGTCGATTTTTATCTGTGTCACCATCATTTTCGTGCTGATATTTACCTATAACCTGAAAATCACACGCGACATCGTTCTAAAAAACCTGGTAACCAATGCCGAAAACCTGACAGATGCAACCGTTGCAAAGATCGACAAGGTGCTGAGCAGTATCCAGAAGATCCCCGACAACTTCGCACCTATTATCGAACGTAACCTCGGATCGGAGGAGGAGATGCGTCAGATCCTCAGGATGATGGTGGAGCAAAATCCCGATATCCTTGGTGCTGCCCTGGCATTTGAACCCTACTCACGCGATCCTGCACGAAAATATTTCTCCTACTACTATCACCGGAATGCCGATGCCATACAGTTCATGTGGCTTGGAAATGACAAGTACGATTATTTTTCCATGGACTGGTACCAGGTTCCTAAGGAGCTGGGTCATGGGGTGTGGAGTGAACCCTATTTCGATGAAGGCGGGGTTAACATGCTTGTTTCGACATACTCGGTTCCGGTTTTTGACAACCGGGGAGGAACGAAGAAATTTGCCGGTATTCTTACCATCGACCTCTCGCTCGACTGGTTTCAGGAATATGTTGGCCAGATAAAGGTTTATGAGACAGGATACGGGTTCCTGATTTCGCAAAACGGAACCATTGTGAGCCACCCTGACAAGGTGTTCATCATGAACGAAACGATCTTCAGTATTGCGGATGAGAGGAATACTCCTGATTTGCGAACCATCGGCAAGAAAATGATCAAGGGTGAATCGGGTTTCGGAGAGATTGATTACAAGAACGCCAAAAGCGGAAAACCCAGCTGGCTTGCGTATGCGCCTGTCACTCTGAACGGTTGGTCGATCTGCATTGTTTTTCCGGTTGATGAATTTATGGCCGATGCGAACCATCTTAGCATGGTGATTTTTGGCCTTGGAGCAGGTGGATTCCTTGTACTGCTCATCCTGCTGATCTTTATTGCCCGGTCGATTACCAGCCCGTTGCGCCGGCTTACGATTGCCTCCGAAAAATTCGCCCGGGGTGATTTTGATGTTAAGTTACCCGATATCCATTCCCGTGATGAGATTGGCCGCCTGAACCAGGCGTTTATCTCTATGCAGCAACGACTTGCAGAAACAATCGGAAACCTGAAGGAGGCTTCTGAACAGTTGCTCCTATCGAATGAAAAATTGGAAGAGTATAACCGCAACCTGGAACAGAAAGTAAATGAGCGCACCTCAGAATTAAAGCAGAAGCATGATGAACTTGATTCTGCATTCCAGAAACTGAAGGCCGCACAGGCCCAGCTGGTGCAGTCGGAAAAGATGGCCTCCCTCGGGCAGCTTACAGCCGGTATTGCGCATGAAATTAAAAACCCGCTGAACTTCGTAAATAATTTTTCCGAACTATCTGTTGAACTTGCCACTGAACTTCTTGAAGAGATAGATAAACTGGAGGGAGCGCTTGAACCGAAGGATATTGATTACCTGAAAGGGATCATCGGCGACATCCAGGCCAATGTTAAAAAGATCAACGATCACGGCAAGCGGGCCGACAGCATCATCCGGGGGATGCTGCTTCATTCGCGCGGCAAATCGGGCGAACGTCAGCCGGCCGATATCAATGCCATGCTGGCCGAGTATGTCAACCTGGGTTACCATGGCATGCGTGCTTCCGACAATACCTTCAATATAAAGATCGAAAGCGATTACGATCCCCTGGTTGGAATGGTTACAGTGATTCCCCAGGATATCAGCCGTGTGTTCCTGAATATGATAAACAACGCCTTCTATTCAACGGCTCAGAAAAAGAAAGAGTTAAAGGATTCCTATTTCCCCCTGCTCCGGGTCGTTACAAAAAACTTTGAAGATCATGTTGAGATAAGAATTCACGACAACGGAAAAGGAATGCTAAAGGAGGTTG
>CAYHCQ010000231.1:0-3549 GCA_964355115.1 uncultured Prolixibacteraceae bacterium
CAACCTGTTCGATAGCCGACTGAGGGAGGGCGGAGTTGTTGCCGGTAACGCGCATACCGTCGATATAGTAAACTGTACCGCTTGAACGGGCGCCTCTCAAACTTTGGATGCCCCCGTTGGCGTCGGTGGTAACACCACCAACGGTGGTAGCAACTGCCGAGGCCGATTTGTTGGCCATCTTTGAAATTTCTTCTGAGGTCACCGTACCACCGGAAGTGGTCTGGTCTTTGGAGATCAGGGGGACCTTATAATCGACGACTTCAATTTCCTGGAGGTTGGTCGTCGAGGCTTCCAGTTCGAGGTTCTGGAATGTGATCTTATCGCCAAAAACAACGATACCCTTGACCATGAAAGGTTTGTATCCGACGAATGAAGCCTTCAGGTCAACTTTACCGGCAGGCACCGGCTTGATCTGGAAGTTCCCGTCAAAATCGGAGGTGGAGCCGCCAACCTGCACGCCGCCAACTTCAATAACGACATTGGCAAACGAGATCGGTTCTTTGGTCTGCTTGTCAACGATTTTTCCTTTAAGGGTTCCCGTCCCGCTTTGTGAAAATACCAACAAGTTGGTTGCCAGTATGACTCCAATAGTTAAAAGTAAATTTCTTAACATACCATATAATTTTATGTTAGATTATAAATGCGCATTAAAAGGTGGTAAAAGTAATAATTATTTGAAATGAAATTCCAAACCCAAAAAACTTTGACATAAATATATAACCATTCTAAATTAGTCTGCAGACCGATATACAACATGGCTTAAACCATCGCCAGCCAGGTGAAAAAAACGGGTGAATCAGGAGTTCTAATGACCGATCGGGGTCAACTTTTTTGACTCTTTGTGCGACTGTTTCATCCTGGCCCTGGTCTCCTTGGTCTGAATCTGTTTATGCCGTTTAAGTGCCTGATCAAATTGCTTTTGCGCTTCCTTTTCCTGTTTGGCTCTTTCCCGGTCAATTTTCTTCTGGTTTACGTTTGTCCCCTTTTGAGAGCAAGAGAAAAAAAGCGGGAGCGTCATAAAAACGATAATCATCCATTTACAGACTCTGCACTTCATTGCACTTATAACTTTATCGGTCTCTGCGTGCACAATAATACACTATATTATAATATTAACGAAAAGGTAACGTTAGAATATCGAAAATAATTCCATGTTAACCTATCCAAACAATCTGACTGTTAGGGTGTTTCTTTTGTTTTGCATGACAGGATGTTTTTTAGCGTCCTGCAAGAAGGAGGAGCCCGCTCCCGAGATTCCTTATGTATATGTGAATTTCACCCTCAACCCCAACGGAACGCAATATATAAACCTGAATTCAGTCAACGGATGGGAAACGGTTACAGGAGGATACAAAGGCATCCTCATCTTCAGAAAATCGGTGACTGAGTTTATGGCTTTTGAGCGCGCCTGTCCCTATGATCCTCAAACAAACGGGTCACAGGTAAGAGTTGACACCTCCGGCATCACCTGCTACTGCCCGGCATGCAATTCGAAATATATCATGATCGATGGGACCCCCTTCGAAGGCGTTTCACGCTATCCCCTTAAACAGTACGCAGCTATTTTCGACGGGTATCTCTTGCATGTTTCGAATTGACGTGACGCGTCACGCTTTTCGTCACGCGTCACGCCTAGTACCTGTAATGCTCCGGCTTGTAAGGACCATCGGCAGGCACATCGAGATAGGCGGCCTGTTCGGGGGTGAGCCGGGTGAGTTTCACTCCGAGCTGCTCAAGGTGCAGGCGGGCTACCTCTTCGTCGAGGCGTTTTGAAAGGCGGTATACCCCTACTTCATAGTTGTTCTTCCAGAGGTCGAGTTGCGCCAGGGTCTGGTTGGTGAAGGAGTTCGACATCACAAATGAGGGATGCCCGGTTGCACAGCCCAGGTTCACAAGGCGGCCTTCGGCAAGCAGGTAGATGCAACGGCCGTCGGGGAAGATGTATTTGTCGACCTGGGGTTTGATATTGATAATCTGAATCCCGGGCCAGCTGTTCAACTGCTCGACCTGGATCTCATTGTCGAAATGGCCTATGTTGCAAACGATCGCTTCATCCTTCATTTTCGAGAGGTGAGCGGTTGTAATGACATCCTTGTTCCCGGTTGTGGTTACATAGATGTTGCCTTCGGGGAGGGCATCCTCGATGGTGGTGATCTCGAACCCCTCCATGGCTGCCTGCAGCGCGCAGATGGGATCGATTTCAGTAATGATAACCCGGGCCCCGTATGACCGCATCGACTTGGCGCAACCTTTGCCTACATCGCCATAGCCAAGAATGACAACCACTTTGCCGGCAATCATCACGTCGGTGGCACGCTTGATGCCATCGGCCAGCGATTCGCGGCAACCATAAAGGTTATCAAACTTTGACTTGGTAACGGAATCGTTCACGTTAATGGCCGGAACCAGCAGGGCTCCGCGCTCTTTCATCTGGTAGAGGCGGTGTACGCCAGTTGTGGTCTCTTCCGAAACTCCCTTCCATTCGGCCACGGTGCGGTGCCACCGCTTGTTGTCTTCAACGTAGATCTCCTGAAGCTGCTTCATGAATGCCCGTTCGTCGGCCGTATCCGGAACCTCGTTCAGGAGGGATGCATTTTTTTCAATTTCATACCCTTTGTGGATCATCATGGTAGCATCGCCGCCGTCATCAACGATAAGGTTCGGACCGTTACCCCCCGGGAAAAGGAGGGCCATATTGGTGCACCACCAGTATTCATCGAGGGTTTCACCCTTCCAGGCAAAGACGGGAATGCCCGTTGCTGCAATTGCTGCCGCAGCGTGGTCCTGGGTCGAAAAGATGTTACAGGAGGCCCAGCGAACATCGGCACCGAGTTCGACAAGTGTCTCAATTAAAACAGCGGTCTGGATGGTCATGTGAAGCGAGCCGCTTATGCGAACCCCTTTCAAAGGCTTCTCAACAGAATATTTTTTTCGGATCGCCATCAGTCCTGGCATCTCCTTTTCAGCGATTACAATCTCCTTGCGGCCCCATTCGGCCAGTTTCATATCGGCTACCTTGTAGTTCATCTCTTTTTCAAATGCTATGTTCTCCATGAGTGCTGTTGTTACGTTTAAATTGGGCTGCAAAAGTAATCAAAAAACAGATATCTCACAGGATATTGTCGTATTTTTGCGCCCTCAATCACAGATCAGAAATGCCGCTAAGCAGGGAGTTTCAAATAACAGAAGGGGTCAGGGCGGGCGTCTGGCATATCACCGAGACGGAGGAGCAGCTGCTAATTGCGGTCCGCCTTAACAGTGAAGAGGAGGCTCTTTTCAGAAAATATACCCACCTTCAGCGCAGGAAGCAGTGGCTCGCTTACAGGGCCGTGCTGCAACACATCATCCCTCCGGGCGCTCCGGCAAACCTGCAATACGACGAACACGGCAAACCTTCACTTGCCTATGCCCCGGGATATATCTCTGTTACACATGCCGGCGATTATGCAGCCGCCGTATATTCCGGGACCCGGCCTGTAGGGATCGATATCGAACAGCTGAAACCCCGTATCGAACGGGTGAAGGAGCGGTTTCTTTCCGAAGCTGAAC
>CAYHCQ010000232.1:0-3402 GCA_964355115.1 uncultured Prolixibacteraceae bacterium
CCAAGTTCATAGCGGACTTTCACCGCCAAGTTATCGCCCATGCCGGGCGCACAAAAAGAAGGGGCAACCGTTCTGGTTGCCCCTTCAACATCATTTAAGCCTGTGCCGTTGGCATTGTCATATTGAACGGTATTTCCCCTTCAGCATCGCGTATTTCCCCATGCATCGATTCATACTTGGCCACATTTTCCTTCAGTGCCTTGTATAATCGTTTTGCATGCTGAGGTGTGAGAATGATTCTCGATTTCACCTTGGCTTTCGGAACCCCTGGCATCATCTTAACAAAATCCACAATAAACTCTGCCGGAGAGTGGGTAATAATAGCGAGATTGGAATAAATACCCTCACCAACCTCATCCGAGATTTCGATGTTGATCTGATTTGCCGGGTTGATCTTTTTATCTTGCATCGGGATAAATATTAATCTTCCTCTTTGGAAGCCATAAGTGATTCATACTCTTCTTTACTTCCGACGATCAGGTTTTCGTATTCACGAAGGCCTGTTCCGGCCGGAATGAGGTGACCAACAATCACATTTTCCTTGAGTCCCATCAGATCATCCTGACGTGCATTAATGGCAGCCTGGGTGAGTACCTTGGTTGTCTCCTGGAAAGATGCGGCTGAAATCCAGCTCTTGGTTTGCAACGAAGCACGTGTGATTCCCTGCAATATCTGGAAAGCAGTTGCAGGTTTTGCGTCGCGGGCGTCGACAAGCTTTTTGTCTTTCCTCTTGAGCATGGAATTTTCGTCGCGTAACTTGCGTGCGCTGATAATCTGACCTGACTTGAGTGTAATGGAGTCACCCGGTTCCTCAACAACCTTCTTTCCAAAGATCCAGTCATTTTCCTCCTGAAAATCGATCTTATTGATGAGTTCACCTTCAAGGAAGCGGGAATCGCCGGGGTCTTCAACCTCAACTTTACGCATCATCTGACGCACGATGGTCTCGAAATGCTTATCGTTGATTTTAACACCCTGAAGACGGTATACCTCCTGGATTTCATTTACGATATACTCCTGAACCTTCATGGGGCCCTTGATGGCTAGAATATCGCTCGGGGTAAGTGCTCCGTCGGATAACGGTGTACCCGCCTTCACATAGTCGTTTTCCTGTGCGAGAATCTGCTTCGAGGTAGGAACCAGGTATCGTTTTTCTTCACCTGTTTTTGAGGTAATGATAACTTCACGGTTGCCTCTCTTAAGCTTCTTTGCAAATGACACAACACCATCAATTTCAGAGACCACTGCAGGATCCGACGGATTACGTGCTTCGAAAAGCTCGGTTACACGCGGAAGACCTCCCGTGATGTCACCGGCCTTACCGATGGCACGCGGAATCTTAACCAGGATTTCGCCGGGCTTGATCTTCGCATTGTCTTCAATGATGATATGCGCTCCGACGGGAATATCGTAAGTTCTTATAACCTCACCTGTGGAGGCAAGAATATTGATGGCAGGATTTTTGGCTTTCTGACGCGACTCGATAACAACCTTTTCATGGTAGCCGGTTTGCTCATCTGACTCAACGCGGAAGGTGACATTTTCGATGATATTCTCGAAACTGACCTTACCTCCGATTTCAGACAAAATAACAGCATTGTACGGATCCCAGTCGCTGATGAGCTGGCCCTTTTTTACCTCATCATTATTCTTGAAATAGCTGCGGGCTCCATATGGAATATGTGCCGAAGTAAGGGCAATACGGGTCTTTTTGTCGACAATTCGCATTTCAGCGGACCGGCCGATAACGATATCTATCTTTTCACCGGATTCCTGAGTAAACTCAACAGAACGCAGCTCATCGATTTCGAGGATCCCATCATGCTTGGCTTCAATACGCGAGGCGCTGGCAATGTTAACACCACCGGCCACACCACCAACGTGGAATGTACGGAGGGTAAGCTGCGTACCCGGCTCACCGATTGACTGGGCTGCAATAACACCCACCGCTTCACCGCGCTGAACCATGATACCGGTTGCAAGGTTACGGCCGTAGCATTTGGCGCAAACGCCCTTCTTCGATTCGCAGGTAAGTACCGAACGGATTTCGATTCCCTCGAGCGGTGAACTGTCCATTGCCTTGGCAACATCTTCGGTAATTTCCGATCCGGCTGAAGTGATCAGGTCACCGGTCTGGGGATGGTATACATCATGCAGGGTAACCCGACCGAGAACACGGTCGTAAAGCGATTCAACAGTTTCTTCCGCTTTACGGAGGGCTGTAATGGTGAGTCCCCTGAGCGTTCCGCAGTCTTCTTCAGAAATGATGACATCCTGCGATACGTCGACAAGACGACGGGTCAGATAACCAGCATCCGCAGTTTTAAGAGCAGTATCGGCAAGACCCTTACGGGCACCGTGGGTCGAAATAAAGTACTCAAGCACCGAGAGTCCCTCCTTAAAGTTCGAGAGAATCGGGTTTTCAATAATTTCGCCACCGGAAGCACCTGATTTCTGAGGCTTGGCCATCAGGCCGCGCATACCGGAAAGCTGACGAATCTGCTCCTTGGAACCACGGGCACCTGAATCGAGCATCATGTAAACCGGGTTGAAGCCCTGCTTGTCTTTCGAAAGCTGGTTCATCAGTTTTACAGTCAGCTGGGAATTGGTATGGGTCCAGATATCGATGATCTGGTTGTAACGTTCGTTGTTGGTAATGAAACCCATGTTGTAGTTGTTGACAACCTCCTCAACTTCTGCCATGGCTTCGCCTACCATCGTTTCTTTTATTTCAGGGATAAGTACATCGTCGAGATTGAAGGACAATCCACCGCGGAAAGCCATCTTGAATCCAAGGTCCTTAATGTCATCGAGGAACTTGGCTGTCTTGGCGGTACCTGTCTTCTTCAGGATCGAACCGATGATATCGCGCAGCGCCTTTTTGGTCAGCAGCTGGTTGATGTAGCCGTACTCCTGCGGAACAACCTGGTTAAAAAGAATACGTCCGGTCGTCGTTTCGATGATCTTCGTAACCTTAACGTCATTTTCCATGAAAGTATGACGAACCTTTATATTGGTATGAAGGTCTACAACCTTCTCATTGTAGGCTATAATCACCTCTTCAGGTGAATAGAAAGTCATGCCTTCACCTTTAACGATGTGCTCTGGTTCGCTCCTGCGGGCCTTGGTCATATAATAGAGTCCAAGCACCATGTCCTGCGAAGGTACCGTGATAGGGGCACCGTTTGCGGGGTTCAGAATATTGTGCGAGGCAAGCATCAGCAACTGTGCTTCCAGGATGGCTGCATTGCCCAGAGGCACGTGAACGGCCATCTGGTCACCATCGAAGTCGGCGTTGAATGCAGTACACACAAGCGGGTGGAGCTGGATTGCCTTACCTTCAATAAGCTTTGGCTGGAAGGCCTGAATACCCAGACGGTGAAGCGTAGGTGCACGGTTCAG
>CAYHCQ010000233.1:0-3386 GCA_964355115.1 uncultured Prolixibacteraceae bacterium
GGCCGGGAGAACCGGTATATCCGGCAGGTGACCCGCCCGGGTAGTCGCTGTTTTCATCGCCGCCGAAGGAGGCAAGTATGATGAATGCCGTGAGCAGTAACGGGAAAAACAGGTAAATTTTACTTTTCATAACAGTAGGTGTTTGATTAATTGTTTCGGTTATTTGGTATTCCTTTATCTGTTATCGAGGAAGACAAAAAAAAGGCTCCTAGGTTGTCTGGACCTCGGAGCCTTTTCAGCTTTTCATCACTCCTCTATTGAACGATCAGTTTTTCCGTTTTAACTCCCTTGTCGGAGCGAACCTTAACAAGATAGGTTCCCTTGGCGAAGGCATCGAGGCTGATCGTTTTTACCAGTGTGAGGCCGGTATTTGAATAGGTTTTCTGATAAACGGCCTGACCCTGAAGATCAGTCATGGTAAGATCGATCTTTTCGTTATTGAGGCCTGATACCGTAAGTGTGAATGAACTCGTTGCAGGATTGGGCTGCATGGCGATTGTGAACTCATCCTTGTTCGGCACAGGGATTCCTGTACAGGGGTCGAAGGTGATAATCAGCGGATCGGATCCGGACTCCGTACATGGAGCAATCGCGTTGGCGGTTAGCGTAAGTGTAACCGAACCGTTGATATCGTCGCCGGGGCCAGGATAGTATAGTGATGCCGCGATTGTGTCGATCAGGAAATGTCCGTCGCCGGAGGTTGTCCAAACGACATGGTTGGTATTTTCGGCAACGCCGCTAACCGGGATGGCTGAAATCCACCAGCAATAGGTTGTATCATTCTGAGTAGTAACGACCGGGTTCTGAATCACATCGACATCAACCGTATCGTTTTTTGTTTGTGCACCATCGTTGATCGCGGCGACATAACGGGTGGAGATCAGCGGGGTGACAGTAACGCTTTGCTGATCCGAGGTAAATCCGGCCGGAACAGATGTCCATGAAAAGGTATAGGTGCCTGAGCCGCCGCTTGCGATCGCGTTGAGCAGCGAAGAACCACCGATGCAGATGGGCGATGGGGTAGCCGTGGCATTAACGTTGAGGATATCGGCGAAACTGAAGGATCCGATGCGCGTTTTCTAGTTGGCAGAGGATGTTGTGGCGTAGTATTACTGGGTATACCAGAAATTAGCCGGCGCCGACGGGTCGACTGCCATCGCACTGTAGTCGCCCCAGCGGCTTGGGCTGCCGCTCCAGGTGTTGGTTTGCGACCCACCACCAGCAACGATCTCACCTTCCGCGATGGTCATCTGGCCCAGTGCATCGGAAGCCACGCGGCCGGTGTACCTGACGGATGGGAACATATTTGCGCTTGATATGGAGTAGCCAAGTCCGATGTTATTGCTTGAATCGATGGCAATACTGCCCATCCAGCGGCAGTTGCCGTCGGACGGAGCATAGGTGCCCTCCTGGTAAATTGTCCAGGAGCCGCCTGTAAGCGGTCTGCGCAATTCCCACCAGCGGATACCGGCAACGCCCGATCCGATGTTGACGGTACCGGCACATACAATGGACCAGTGGTCAGAAAAGGTGCGGAACGGCAGGCGGAACATCAGCCGGCCCGACATGGCATCCAATTTCACCGTGGTGTTTTTCTGAGGAATACCGGGAATAGATCCGGTATAGGGTGTTACGGGGATACTTGCAACCTGGGTATAGGTTGAATTTGTGGGGGTTGTCCAGTCGGTAGTGAACTCATAAACGCCGATATGACTTCCTTTCAGGTACATGAAATAGGCAGGGGTTGTGGTCGGCGGAAAATCGCTGTCGCAGTCGGATGGCAATACCGCCCAGGCTTCATTTGATGAAGGAAGAGTAAAAAACACCATAGAGGCGGAGGCATTTCCTGCCAGCATTTTGGTACGGTCCATAGCCACAGTCCCGGTTCCTTTGTAGTTGAGTGTACCTGAACCAAAACGGTTGGTGGTCATGTAGTAGGCATCGTGCCAGACAGAAAGTTTAGGATAGTCGGGCATATCGGTAAAGGTGAACTGGTACCGGTACCAGGTTCCGGTGGGATCGGGGGTCTGGGAAATGGCAACATTTTCGTACCACGGGCCATTGGGATAATTAGGCAGGGAGAACTGGCTGAAAAGCCACCTGTCGGCAGCCTCATCATACAGAAGGATTGCGTCCCCGTCGTTGGAGTTGTTGGGAAGACCTGTGAAGATGGTGCTGTTGTTGGAAGGACCAATGAGTTTCGTACCGGTTTTGTTATAAATGGCATATTGCAGGTTGGTAACCTGGAAGTAGTGGTTCGGACCAACGTCACCGTCGGTATCGGGCGGAACAACGCCATTGTTGGCTCCAACTCCGTCGAAACTCTGGTTGGTGGCCGGGGCGGTCACCGTCTGTCCCATCCAGCTTTGCAGCGTGGGGTCGGTGCCTTTAAATTCAGGCTGTCCGTGGTTCAAACCAAACGGGTAATGGTTATTTTTGACAACGCCATCTTTCCATGTCATGTCAACTTTGTCGGTCTGATGAGCCACCATATCGCGGAGTGGCGGGGAAACATCAAAATAGTTAGCCTTTATGACAATGGGCTTTGAGGCTGCATTCTGTGAATAGGCTGAAGACGCCAGCAATCCCAGAAGAACAAATAATGTAACGATTTTTTTCATAGATGGTTTTGGATTTCGGAATTCTATGCAAAGTTAGGGAAAGTTTCATAATAAGGTGTGGTTCTGTGTGAAAATTGTATAATTTTAATCCTTCGAAATGAAACGACTATGAACATTATAATCACGGGAGCAGGAAAAGGTATCGGCGCGGAAGTGGTTAAAATCCTTTCGCGGCATAAGATGAACCATATTGTTGCCATTTCACGCCATGGGAAGGCGCTGAAGGAGCTTGCAGCCGAATGTGTAAGGCTCTCTCCGGAGGCAAAGGTGATTCCTTATGAATTCGACCTGAACCAGTTTGACTTCTACCCATTTATCGTACAGAGGCTCGAAACATTCATCAAGAAATGTGATGTGCTCATCAACAATGCAGGTAAGCTCGTAAACAAACCTTTTGAAAAATTCGAACCCTCCGATTTTGATGACATCTTCAATGTTAATGTCAAGGGCCCTTTCCTTCTGATACAGGCTTTGCTGCCCATGATGAACAGAGGCGGACATATAATCAACATCGGCAGTATCGGAGGCATCCAGGGGAGCAAGAAGTTCCCCGGACTTGCGGCCTACAGCGCAAGCAAAGGAGCCCTGGCGGTTTTAACCGAGTCGCTGGCTGAAGAGCTGGTTGAGTATGACATCAATGTGAACTGCCTGGCGCTCGGCGCGGTGCAGACAGAGATGTTCGAGCGGGCATTTCCCGGAGCGAAAGCACTCCAGAAACCAGAACAGATCGCCCACTTCATCGCCGATTTCGCCATCACCGGCCGG
>CAYHCQ010000234.1:0-3369 GCA_964355115.1 uncultured Prolixibacteraceae bacterium
CCGGGCCCGGCAACGGCTGTGCTCGACACGGTTCCGCCGCACGTCGACCTGCACTGGGATGTTCCCTTCGGTATTTATGAGCCGCTTTACGACGACGGGATCCAGGATAATTTTACACTCTGGGCCACCGCCGGAAATATGAATGCGGTGAAATTCACTCCGGCCGGATACCCCGCCAGCGTGACGGGCGGATCGGTCAACATCGGAAATGTTACCAACTATGCGCCCGGCAGCAGCCCGCTGGTGCCCTTTCAGATCCGGATCTATGATGCATCCGGACCGAACGGAATGCCAGGAAACAGTATTGGCGGTCCGTTTGATGTGCTTCCTGCTGCCTTCGGATGGATCGAATTTACCTTCTCCGCACCGGTGGAGGTTAACGCCGGGAGCTATTACATGGTGATGATCCAGGGCGGAAATGCCCCGAATGCCGCCGGCCTGGCCATCGATGAAACAAATCCGCAGTTCAGGAGCTTTGCCCGGTTTACCGGTGGGGGAGGCCCCTGGTTTCCGGGCTCTGGCAACTTTATGATGCGTACAAAGGTTTCGGGTTCCGGCGGACCTATGGACTTGCCGGAGAGCCCGGGCTCGATCGTGGGATACCAGGTCTGGCGACTGCACCAGGGCGAAGAACAGAACCCCACAGCCTGGATCTCCTTTGGCATTCCCACCTCCAACAGCCTGATTGACTATTCATGGCCTTCGCTTCCCTGCGGCCCCTTCCGGTGGGGAATAAAAGCCCAATATACAGGCAACCGCTGGTCGCCGGTCACCTTTTCAAACGTAATCGGGAAGTGCTGGGTAGCACCGGTTACCGTGCATGTCGGCCTGAGCTGTGACACAGCCTTGCTGACAGGTATCACCGTCTTCCTGAAAAACCAGGTCTACCCCGATACTCTCTACTCGCTTCCAACCGATTCTACGGGAACCTGTACCTTTCCGGCAGTGTGGAAAGGGGCATATGAACTGAAAGTCTCGAAATTCGGATATGTCTCAAATATCCAGCAGATATCGGTATCTGCCGCCGACACATTTTCTGTGTTTTTACTGCAGGAGAAGGCGCCTCCTTCAAATCTCCATGTCGACGACCAAAGCCTTGTGTCAACGTGGGACGTTCCGCGTTTTGAAGAAACCCTCTTCTCCGAAAACTGGTCGGGAGGCAGCTTTGCAGCCAACGGGTGGACTACCTCCGGAGGGATGAACTGGATCATCTCAACGGCACTGGGCAACCCCGCACCCTCCGCCATGTTCAACTGGTCGCCCCAGGGGCAGGATTATTCTCAGTCACTTACCAGCAGGCTCATCGTCGGACAACAATCGGCCATCCTGAAACTCAATTACGATATTTACCTCGATAATTACGGCACTACAACCGTAAATCAGATGGCTGTCGAACTCTGGGATGGCACTGCCTGGCAACTCCTCAGGAACTACAGTAACAGTGGCGGGAGCATTGCCTGGACAAGCGAAGAGATCGACATCGCCGCATGGTCAGCGATTTCATTCCGGCTCCGTTTCAGGGCTTATGGAGGTGACACTTACGACATCAACGGGTGGAACATCGACAATGTCGCTGTCAATGCGAAAGAGTCGGCCCAGCAGCAGTCGGCCTGCATCCTCGGATATAATTTTTACCTCGACAATGTGATCAGTGGGTTTACACTGGATAACAAATACACCATTCCCGGCAACCATGTCCAGTATGGAGTTACCTATAATGCATGCGTGCTGGCAGCTTATGGCAGCGGGCATTCCGGCAAGACCTGCTACCTCTTCACATCTCACTTTCTCTGGCCGGTAAGGCACCTCGTGGGTACAGCTCTTGAAAATGTGGCCTTTCTCCAGTGGGAACAACCCCGCATCGATACCTCCTCGCAGGTGCCCCCGGGACTCATCGGGTATAAAATTTACAGGAACGATAGCCTGATCGGGATAGTAAACACTCCCGACACCCTGAACTTTTATGATGTCGGCCTCGAACCCGGTCTCTACCATTATACCGTAACAGCGTGGTATAACCTCACACCCTACGGATTTACCGGTGAGTTTGATGAATCGGTTCCCGCCGGCCCGGTCGATCTGATCTTCAATTACGGACGTCCGCTCCCCTTCTTCGAACCCTGGGACCAGGGCAACTTCAGCTTCAACGACTGGAGGTTCACACCCGCCCAGGGCAACTGGGAGATCAATACCGCATCAGGAAACCCTGCACCTGCCGCGATGTTCAACTGGGACCCACCCGTTACCGACTATACTTATGCACTCGAAAGTCCTGCCATCGACGGTTCTTCGGTTCACTGCGGAAGGATCTGGCTCGATTTTGACCTCAAACTCGACGACCGGTATGCAACCGGACAGGAGCAGCTGCTGGTCGAGATCTGGAGTAACAACGCCTGGCATCTGAAGGCCGGATACAGCAATACCGGCAGTTTCGGCTGGACCGCCTGTCACCTCGACATCAGTTCTGTGAAGGAGAAGGGGTTCCGCGTCAGGTTCCGGATGAAGGGAGTAAATTCGGCGGACTTTTATAACTGGTACCTCGATAATATTCATATCTACCCTGTCTGTTTCCCGGCAACAGATCCCGCCGGCGATATCCTGGGATTTGATGCACACCTTACCTGGAGCCCCCCGCAATGCAGCAGCGGAGGCTATCTCATGAATGAAGGGTTTGAAGCGGAATTTTTCCCGCCATCGCACTGGACCCAGACGGTAACCAACAGCGCCGCAACCTGGAGCCATACCAACACAGTCTTCCCGCTCGGTGTCCATTCAGGCAATTATGCCGCCAGCATCATGTGGGATTATAACCACCAGGACGAATGGCTGATAGCTCACGATGTTTATATTAATGGTAACCTGCTTTTCTGGAGTTATGCCTACCAGGGATCAACACACGGAGACCATTATTATGTTGATATCTCGACCGACCAGGGTGCCACCTGGATCCATCTGCTCGATATGTCGGCGCTTCCTCTTTACCCCGGCACCAACGGCTATAACACCTGGTCGACCCCCTATGGAATTGATATGACCCTGTATCTCGGCGAACAGGTTGATATCGCCTGGCATGCCGTCGACGGAAACGGCCAGGGCCTCTGGTATGCCTGGGCCATTGATGATTGTACAGTGGGCGGCGATAAACTTGAACTCACCCCCTACGGTTCGCAGGGATTTCACCTCAACAGCCCGGGTTCACAGGGAGTTCGCCTCAACAGTCCCGGCCGGTCTCTCGCCGGCTATGATATCTACCGGCGGGATTTCAATTCGGGTGATTTCAATAAAGTAAATCAGACAACTGTTCCCGATACCGCTTACATTGATGCAAACCTTGCAGAAGGGCAGTATGAGTATTACATACTTTCGGTT
>CAYHCQ010000235.1:0-3282 GCA_964355115.1 uncultured Prolixibacteraceae bacterium
TATTCAGCAATCCGATAAGGCCAAAAAAATGGTCGCCATGCAAGTGACTGATAAAGATGTGCTTTATACGCTGCATCGACAGGTGATAGCGGCGCAGTTGGAACTGGGTTCCCTCGCCGCAGTCGATCAAAAAGAAGCGCTCATTTGCATTGAGCAAATGAGCGCTTAGGTTTCGGTTATGAGCCGGGGCAGCCGAACTGCTTCCCAGCACCGTCAACGAGAAGGTCATCGGGACTATTCTTCCGTCTTTTCTTCTGTTTCAGGTTCGGCATCGGTTTTCGGTTCTTCCCTGACCGGCTTGCGGGCGGCAGCTTTCTCTTCTGCTGCTACCATGTCGGCTTTCAGGTTGGCCAGTGCATCGATGTCACCGAGGGTGGTCTTCTCCATGCTGTCTTTAAGTTTCTTGACAGCCTTTGTGGTATCCTTCTCCTTTTTGATCCCACCCTTGAGTTCCTTGCTCTTTTCAGAGTTCTGAACATCCTGGTGAACCTTGCTGTGTGAAAGGATGATCTTCTTGTTCTCTTTCGAGAATTCGATGACCTTGAAGTCCATGGCCTCTTCTTCATGCGACTGGGTACCGTCTTCCTTGCTCAGGTGGCGGAGTGGTGCAAAACCTTCCACGCCATAAGGCAGGGCAACGATGGCGCCTTTGTCGTTCAGACTAACGATGGTACCGAGGTGAACCGAACCAACGGCAAAAACGCTCTCGAATACATCCCAGGGATTCTCTTCGAGCTGTTTGTGACCCAGGCTCAGACGGCGGTTGTCAACATCAACATCGAGCACCATTACTTCAATGGCTTCACCGATCTTGGTGAATTCGGCAGGATGCTTGATCTTTTTCGACCAGCTGAGGTCGGAGATGTGGATTAGACCATCGACACCCTCTTCCAGTTCCACGAATATACCGAAGTTGGTAAAGTTGCGAACGGTGGCGGAGTGCTTTGAACGGAGCGGGTATTTCTCCTTGATGTCGGCCCAGGGATCCGGGATAAGCTGCTTGATGCCCATCGACATTTTGCGTTCGTCGCGGTCGAGGGTAAGAATAACGGCTTCCACCTCCTGTCCTACTTTGAGAAAATCATGAGCGGTACGGAGGTGCTGCGACCACGACATTTCTGAAACGTGGATGAGTCCTTCAACACCGGTAGTGATTTCAACAAAAGCACCGTAATCGGCAATCACAACAACGCGGCCTTTAACCTTGTCACCGATCTTGAGGTTCTGATCCAATGAATCCCAGGGGTGAGGAGTAAGTTGCTTGAGGCCAAGCGCGATACGCTTCTTGTTGTCATCGAAATCGAGGATAACCACTTTGATCTTCTGATCCAGCTTGACGATCTCTTCCGGGTGGTTGATACGTCCCCAGCTGAGGTCGGTAATGTGGATAAGTCCATCAACACCGCCCAGGTCGACGAACACGCCGTAGCTGGTGATATTCTTGACGGTACCTTCGAGGATCTGACCTTTTTCGAGTTTCTTGATGATCTCTGCCTTCTGGGCTTCGAGTTCGTCTTCGATAAGGGCTTTGTGCGAAACAACAACATTCTTATATTCATGGTTGATCTTGACAACCTTGAATTCCATTACTTTGTCGACAAATACATCGTAGTCGCGGATGGGCTTAACATCGATCTGTGAACCCGGCAGGAAGGCCTCGATGCCGAAGATGTCGACGATCAGACCGCCCTTGGTGCGGGACTTCACATAGCCTTTGATAATTTCCTGTTTTTCGTAAGCATCGTTGATACGTTCCCATGATTTCAGGATTCGGGCCTTCTTGTGCGAGAGCAACAGCTGACCGCTGGTATCTTCCTGGTTTTCGACATATACTTCAACTTTGTCGCCGACCTTTAAATCGGGATTGTAGCGGAATTCATTCATCATGATCACGCCATCCGATTTAAAGCCGATGTTCACCACGACTTCGCGGTTCGACAGGGCTACAACAGTTCCTTCGATCACTTCGTGATCCTGCACGGCACGCAGAGTCTGGTCGTAAACGTCTTCCAGTTTTTTACGCTCATCGGAGGAGTAGATCTCATGTTTTTTTCCGATTGCATCCCAGTCGAAATTCTTGAGATCATCATGCGATACTTTGGTTCTGTGTGATTTTTTTACCGGAACCTCTGCAATTACCTCTGCAACAGTCTCAACAGGCATCTCTTCTGCAACAGTCTCAACAGGCATCTCTTCTGCAACTGCCTCAACAGGCACTTCTTCTGCAACTGCCTCAACAGCAACCTCTTCTACAACTGCCTCAACAGTTGGTTCGATGGCCTCTTCAATTACAGGGGATTCGGTCTCAGCAGCAACTTGATCAACAATGGTTTCAGGGTTCTGCTCCGGGGTTTCATTCAATTCTTCAGGAGTCATTCAAATTTTCTTTGTGGCGGTGCGGGAGCACCGGCCGGGTTTAACAAACTGATTATTTTCAGGGAATTACAATAAGGAACGACAACTATTTTTCACCCTGTTGAAAATGGGGTGCAAAGATAGGAAGAAACATTTGATTTTCAAAGTATCTTTGCGACACAAACTATTGACCCATGCAAAGCTCCGGCCTTTTAAGAATATACAATATACTCAATGTCACGATCCTTTTAATATTGCTCAATGGAGGCTGTAAAAAAACAGAAGAGTCCCTGCCACCAGAGGCAACACCCCTGATGACACTCGACTTCACCGATAATTATGTAAATCCGAAACTCGGGGCCATTGTTTTTATCTCCGACATGCAGGGAAATCTCCTGGCCGACACAAGTTTTACCGGGAATAAAAAGATCGTTCTATACCCGATAGCCGGGAGGCATGTACCGGCATCATTGATGGTGACAATTGCAACCTGGGAACCCGACATGCACAATTTCACGATTTCGATGCGCTCGTGGATGTATATCTCCCCTTCGGAGTGGAGACTTAAGGGCGACAGGCACGACACAACAGGACACATCACCATCACTCTGAACAATGCCCCCACACTCACCGGGCCGGTCCTTTTTGCGAACAGAGGCTTCAGCAACCTCACCTTCAACACCACAAATCGCGTCAATTATCTCTATGCCAATAATGATGATCTGTACATCAGGCTTAATACTGCCGGAGGACCCAGGTTTGTATGGCAAAACGGAGTGGCGCCCGGAGGGGTGTATTCAGTTGACATGACCACGGCTGCATTGGCAGAAACAGCAACTATCTCATTGCCGGCCACTGCAGCCTATTACGAAGCCCGGCTTTATGGGTACAGGTCAACCAATTTCGAAACCGAACTCTCAACCCAGT
>CAYHCQ010000236.1:0-3268 GCA_964355115.1 uncultured Prolixibacteraceae bacterium
TTGACAGTTACAGTAGCTGTTCCGGCCTGGTTTTGGCTGCAGGTTTTATCATCTGTCACACTCACGAGTGCATAGATAAAAGTACCGGCAATTGCTGTAGGCTGAGCAACCGTGACAGAATTACCTAACGTTGTTGCGATGGTTTGCGGCGCACCTGCATTAATTGTATAGGTGAAAGTGTAAGGGGAGGTTCCGGTCGCACCGGTGAAGGTAACGAGCGGGGATGCATCACCCAGGCACACTGCTGTTGTTCCAGCCAGGGTGGCGGTCGGTAAAGGGTTTACGGTGACGTCCTTCACAGTAGGAATTGTGGCAGTGCATCCGTTCGTGTCTGTATAATTCACAGATACAGTCTGTGGCCCTGCCGTTATCCAGTTAACTGTGATGGTATCAGTGCCCGCGCCGGTAGCTATCGTTCCGCCGGCGGATACCGACCATGTGTGCCCTGTGGCTGAAGTATCTGTGGAATAGACAAGCCCAAGGTTGCCTTCACAAACGGTGGCAGCTCCTGCAATCACAGGCACTGGTAATTGATGAATGGTTACCGGAAAGTCAATGGGTGTTCCAACACAGTTTCCGATCTCAGGCAGTATGGTATAGGTCACAACTGCATCTCCGGTTCCTGTGTTTACGATGAGGTCGTTGATCAGGATTCCTGACTTGCCTGCCGGAATGCTGGTCACTGTCGCGGCTCCAGTAGTAACGGTATAAGTCCAGGTTGCTTCAGCGCCAACCTGTGAAAATTCCAGATTAACGGCGACATTGTCACCCGAACAGATTGATTTGTCTGTCGGCAGGTTTGTTATTACGGGTGGTGGTCCGACAGTTACAGATTGGGTCGTTGTATCTTCACAATCATCTTCTGAATAGGATGTCAGTGTGACTGTGTAGGTGCCTGCCGTAGTGTAAATATGTGTGATGGGATTCGTAGTTGTCGGACCAACTACCGTTCCGTCGCCAAAATCCCAGGTTCTTTCAACAATGGGTTGAGCGGGATTTGTACTGGTTGAAATATCATTGAAGGTGCTGTTGTTGCCAACACAGTTTATTACATGGGTGAAGGCGGCCGTAACCGATGTAAAGGAGATTGTGGACATGACATGTTCAACAACGCACCCATTTAGGGCTGTGAGGTTCAGGGCAAACTGGTTGCCGGTGAGCGCACCTTCGGCAGCACCAAGCGTTACCGTTTGTCCAAAATAGGACGGTGGAGGAGTAGGGCAGGGATCGGGGGTGGCACAAAGGCAGTTAGCCGGATTCGCACAATAGGGTCCGCTCCATTCATAGATATCGAATCCCGGGGGAGCTGTCAGGGTAACCGTACCCGTTCCTTCACAACCCGCCAGATCAACAGTCATTGAGCCGCAGAAAGCAGAAATATAGGCATAGCCGAAATGTCCGCCGGGTTGACAATCCTTGGTTGTGAACACGATCTTTACCATGGTATTCATGTAAGGGGAAAGATCCATGCCAACGGTTTGCCATTCTCTCCAGTAAATCGGTGTTCCGGCAGTTCCGCAGGCATGCCAGGTGGTATCGACAAGCACACTTTCGTTTGCCCAGACATAATAGCTTGTACAGTTCAGTGGCAGGAGGTGTTCGCCTGTCGCAACATCGTACAGGTCGATGTTGAATTTTGCCTGGATATCCTCGGTGTGCGAAGGATTATTTTCCAGAACTACTGCATACCTGTAAATAAACAGACTATTTGAATTATCGACAAGTACTGTGTAAGACATCTGTTCGGCCTGGCCACCGGTGTTGTCGTTCCCAAGCCGGCAACTGTGGAGATCTCCGGGGAAAACCACGGGCAACCCGGCACTTTCGCAGGTAGTATGCGGATCAAAACCACCGGGATCCATAATTGTATGTCTCGCTGGGGTGGCATTAAATCCCGGGCTCTGGCAAGGATTTGCATACACTCCGTAGCATCCCTCCCAGTTTTTAAAAGTACCCAGTGAGAAATCTGAATTCTCACAGCCGGTATTGGCTTCATCGGTCTCTCCCGGAATAGGAGGGTCGGGTGTCAGTTCCTTAAAGAATTTTTTGTTGATCACATTTTGGCCAATTGCCGGCAGTGAAAAAGTTAGGCCGGCAAAAAGAAAAATTGGCAGCAGGAGCGAGATGGCTGGTATCCGTTTATGGAGTAGATTCAGAAACATTGAAGTAGTAGAAAATTACCGAAGTTTTAATCATAAAATAACTGGCAAACTTCTACAAAGATACATAAAAACTCATCAACTTATCAGCACATTATCATCCTGCATCCTGCATCCGCCTGTCCGCCTGTCCGCCTGTCCGCCTGTCCGCCTGTCCGCCTGTCAGTCCTTCACACACCTCACCGAAAAGGCATTCGCGCTTGAGCTTTCGTAGATGGACACCGATGGGTTGATGCTGTTAAGCCCTCTGGCAACAGGTTTTGATCCTGAGAGAGTTGAGGTCCAATACAGTGAAGCGTTGGGCAGATCGATACTTGTAAATGCCCACATGTTGTTAAGGTATCCGATGCCGTTCAGCACGGCATGGAAAGCCTGTGCGGTTACCATGTCTTTGAGCGCTCCCCCGGCGATTCCGTTGCCCTGGTAGGAGTCGATCATGTTCTGCCATTCGGTGGATGAGGGCACGTGCCATCCCGGGGGACAGAACCCCTGACGGGTTGCTGTGAGGTCGTCGTTGTACTGCATGAGTTCGTTCCACTGGTAGAATGAGTTAGGAGTTAAGAGTGAGGAGTTAAGAGTGTATTTTTCGGCGATGCAGTTATCTGTCTGATGGGTTAATTCGTTAATCTTAATTCCAAAATCCAGATTCTCCTTCATCCAGCACTGTGAGCCGAGCATGGCGGTCTGGTAGGATTTTCCGTCGCGGGGGTCGGTGAAGGTGGTGTTGCAGGTGAACGTGGCGTTGGAGGGCAGCACGGTGATCGAAACGGGGGTTGATGTGTTGGCGCATCCGAAGCTGTTCTGGGAGTGGTATGTGATGGGGTGCATTCCGGGCATTATCAAAGCCGATGCGGGATTGAACCAGTATCTGCCGGTTAGGATATCGAAGGAGATCGCAGGACTCCCCTGGTACTGTCCGCCCAGCGGCAGTCCGCCCTTAAGCAGGATGGGCTTGGCATTCTGTGTTGTCACCACATCGAAGCAGGCGTTGAATGTGGGGGTGGGTGAAGGATATACGGTTGTGGGAAAGGATGAAGAAGATGTACATCCGGTGGTTCCGCTATAGGTTCCGGTCACAAACACGGTGGCAGGTCCGGCGGCAAGCCAGC
>CAYHCQ010000237.1:0-3204 GCA_964355115.1 uncultured Prolixibacteraceae bacterium
CGGGCATGAGCATCGATTCCGGAACCATTATCAATCAGACATTAATCAATCATCTTATAACGCCAGGTGTTGTAAAATATACTGTAACACCTATTGACAGTGGATGTACTGGCACCTCAAAAGATTTTCTTTTCACTGTAAACCCTTTTGATACAGTTAGAATCTCTATCACTACACTGAATACCACAGTATGTGCAGAAACCCTTGTCACGTTTAATGCCTCAATTTTGAATGGCGGATCGAATCCGGTTTACCAATGGAAAGTGAATGCAGTGAATGTAATCGGTGCAAACAATGCAGTTTATACTTACACCCCGATTAATGGCGATCAGGTGCAATGTGTACTTACCTCTTCAAACACCACCTGCGTAACGAACAACCCCGCCACCTCCAACACCATCACTATGGGAGTCGATCCCATTATGCCGGTTAATATTACCATTGCAGCCGTTCCCAATCCTTACTGCACAGGCGACCAGGTTACCATGACCGCCACCCCCGACCATGGCGGACTAACACCTACTTACCTCTGGAAGGTGAACGACATCGCCATGACGGCTACCGGCCCGGTTTACACCTACACTCCGGTCAACGGCGACCAGGTTCGATGCTACATGACCTCCAGCCTGCAGTGCACCACCAACAACCCGGCTACCAGCAACAACATCGTACTGATCGAAAACAGCAACTTCCCGGCCGGGGTAAATGTTACCGCCACGGCCAACCCCTTCTGCCCGGGAACCAGCGTGACCTACACCGCCTGGCCGTCAAACGGAGGAACTTCGCCCTCATACCAATGGAAAGTCAACGGCACCAACGCAGGTGTTAATCTACCCACCTACACCTATTCACCCCAGCCCGGCGACAGTATCCGCTGCATCATGACCTCCAACCTCTCCTGCGTAACAGGCAGTCCGGCCTCCTCCGCCAAGGTTATCATGTCGGCTTTGCCCGTTCCTGCAGTCACTTTCACTACCTGTTTTGATACAATCACGACACTGAACGCCAAACCCATCAAACTCAAAGGGGGACTCCCACCGGGAGGCCCCTACACCGGTCCGGGGGTTAACACTGCTACCAGTGTATTTACCCCATCGGTGGCAGGAATCGGAACAAAAACAATAACATATTCCTACACAAATGTCGCTTTGTGCAGCGCAAGCAAAACAAAGACCATCACTGTTCAGGCAAATCCTCTGTTCACCTGCGGAAACAACCTGATTGACATCAGGGATAACAAGGTTTACCCGACTGTACAGATCGGCTCTCAATGCTGGATGCAGACGAATCTGGATTTTGGAACTTCGATTAATGATCTAACCCATCAAACCGACAACTGCATCGTCGAAAAATACACTCCTAACTCCTCACTCTTAACTCCTAACTCATTCTATCAATGGGATGAGGTTATGCGCTACGACCCCACCCCCGGTCTTCAGGGACTCTGTCCACCAGGCTGGCATGTTCCTGATGAAACCGAGTGGAATACCCTGTTCAACTTCTACCAGGGCAATGCCCGTGCTGGTTATCCTCTGCAAGACCCGTATCTCAATGGATTCAAGGCTTTGCAGAATGGAGTTTATTACCTTAATTCGATGTGGAGTTTTACTGATTTCGCCACCCTGTTCTGGTCATCCACGATGGCCGATCAGACAAGAGCCTACGCTCATGGGATGAACACGATCGATCAGTCGGTGTCTGTGTATGCGGGGTTGAAGGCGAATGGGTTCTCGGTGAGGTGCCTGCGAGATTAATGCACGAGAACGCCGGGTTTTAACCCGGTGAGATGAACGAATGCACGAATGCACGAATATTTATTCACATTAGAATTATTCTCATTATCTTTGAATATAATAATCTTAAGCAAGATGATTCATAATGCAGATCCAACGATTGAGAGAATTAAGTTCACTGTTTGGGAAATACTACCCGGATCGGAGGTGATTCTTTTCGGATCGCGTGCCAGAAAAGATAATTTAAAAGATTCTGACTATGATCTGCTTATTATCGCAGAACGGTCATTTACGCAGTCTGAACAGTTGAAATTCCAGGCCCTGATCCGTAAAGCGCTTGCAGTAAAAAACATCCTTGCCGATGTCATTGTGCAACAAAAATCCAGTATTGCAATGAAGATGAACCTTCCGGGGCATATCGTGCGATCTGCAATGCTTGAAGGCATTAGGGTATGAGTGATGACCAATTAAAATACATACAACAGTGGATTGCAAAAGCTGATGAGGATTTGCTGGTTGTTCACCAGCTGATGAATAGTGAATTCCCTGTATGTGGAGCCATTGCATATCATTGCCAGCAATCTGCTGAAAAGTTTCTCAAAGCATGCCTGGCTTTTAACGGTCGAGAGATTCCCCGAACCCATAATATTGAGTTTCTACTTTCCCGATGCAGTGAAATTGACAGAAATTATTCCACCATCGACCCAGGAAATCTGACAGATTTTGGTGTCGAAGTGAGATACCCTGGTGATTTTCTTGAACCTACTATGAAGGAGATTGAAGAACTTATCAAAATTGTTGAAAAGATCAGAGAAATTACGTTGAATATCTTCAGCTGACAGGGATTCAGGCAGCGCCGGTGTGCACTTGTGGGAACAACCTGACTGATATCAGCGATAACAAGGATTATCCGACAGTTCAGATAGCAACCCAATGTTGGATGCAGAGGTCATGCGCTACGACCCTACTCCCGGCCTCCGGGGGCTCTGTCCACCGGGCTGGCATGTGCCTGATGAAACGGAGTGGAATACCCTGTTCAACTTCTACCAGGGCAACGCACGGGCAGGGTATCCGCTACAAGACCCGTATCTGAATGGCTTCAAAGCCCAGCAGAACGGAGTTTATTACCTGAATTCGATGTGGAGTTTTACCGACTTCGCCACCCTCTTCTGGTCCTCCACGATGGCTGATCAAACAAGAGCATACACCCATGGGATGAACACGATCGATCCATCGGTTTCGGTTTATGCGGGGGTGAAGGCGAATGGGTTTAGCGTTAGATGCTTGTTGGATTAGGAGAATTATTCCCTCTGTTGACATCCCGAATCACCCATAAAACCACTCATTTTCCTACCGAATAAATAAATTGGCAACCTTTTTCTAAAATCACTGTCGTGATTCAACAATCATGATATGTCACTAGTGTCCTGTTAAATTAACTTGATTTTCAATTGTATATCGTATTGTTCTT
>CAYHCQ010000238.1:0-3202 GCA_964355115.1 uncultured Prolixibacteraceae bacterium
GGGGCGGCCGGCATCGTCCAGGTTAGGGAACAGCGGGAGTTTTACGGGATCCTGGCATACGTGCCCGCCTTCTTCTGGATCAAAACCATTACGAGCATCATTTTCCTGTTGTACCTGGTGAGGTTCAGGCCGGGGGAGCGCTACTTTTATTACAACCTGGGAATCAGCATGACTACCCTGCGGATCGCCACGTTTGGTCTCGATTACCTCATTTTTTTCACCGGGATGTACATCACCAGTGTGATCGTTAACCTCCTGATACCCTCCCTGAAATGAACCGCCTCGAAGTCGACAGTGTAACCCTTGAATTCGGCAGCCGTACCATCCTGTCGGACGTGTATATGTGTTTCGAACAGGGCGAGGTCACTGGCATACTCGGGCGCAATGGCACCGGGAAATCATGTCTGCTCAATATCATTTATGGCTCGCTCAGGGCGGGATATTCAAACGTCAGGTACAATGGCGCAGCGATCGTAAAAGCCTATCGCCATCCCGAAAAGGTGAGGTACCTGCCGCAGACCTCCTTTATTCCCAAATTTATTAAACTGGAGCGGGTTCTCGGGCGTTTCGGCAGCGACAAGGAGGGATTTACGGACACATTCCCCGAATTCAGAGATCAGTTATCCACCCGCTTCGGGGAATTTTCGTTCGGGCAAAAACGGATCATTGAGACGTGGCTGATCCTGAAGTCGGAATCGGACTTCGTGCTTCTCGACGAACCATTCTCCTACCTGGCCCCACTGCAGATCGAAAGGTTCAGCGAGATCATAGCCACCGAGAAAATGAACAAGGGAATCGTCATCACCGACCACCTTTACCGCGACCTGCTCAGGGTGGCGGGACCGCTCTATCTGCTTCACGACCGCCAGTCATACAGGATAAACGACAGGGAGGAGCTGAGGAGACTGGGATACCTCAGTTGATGTGCTGATGTGCTGATGTGTTGATGTGCTGATGTGCCGATGTGCCGATGTGCTGATGTGCTGATGTGCTGATTTAGTTCGACTGTTGTTGACAAAAATCGCTGCCGCTGATGGTTGAACCGCCGCTGGTTCCTGCGTAGGAGATCTCAAGGCTTCCGTTTTTTGTGGTGCCTGTAGCTGAAATAGAGACATTGGTGGTGGTAAGCACAGACACCGTAAGGCTCCACGGGAGCGAGGGATTTTGAATAGTCACCGGTCCTGTAATGGTGGTATAGGTCAGCGAGGCGATGGCTCCGTCGCCGGTTTGCGTGGCCGAATAGACAATGTTCATCTCCACCGGGGGCTGAGTGCTTACGGTGTTGAGATCGCAGGTGAGCTCCTTGGTTTTTTTGCATCCCGAAAAGCTGAAGAGGGCAACCGTGAGGAACATGAGGATAATCGCGAGGTTTTTCATGGGTTTGGTTTTTGTTTGATTCCGTTTTGGAAAGCGGTACTAAGTTAGGAAATTAATGTTTCGCTGTTTAACTATTTCACAATTTTGGATTTAACGGATCAGAAATAGTCATATGTTGACCTGGCTCTGTCAGCGAGGCATACGCAGTATGCCGAAGGTGATGATTAACGCCGGGTTTTAACCCGGTGGTTACAGGTGCCCGCTTAGTCTATTGTCTGCACTTCAGTGCAGGATTTCTGCTTGTTCAGAGTTTTCATGTTCCTTTCTTTTTTACGCTCTGGCCGCTAGATCTCGTCACCGCACCGCAGCTGCGTCTCCGGCGACCTTCTCTCTTTTCGTTAGTTCTTAAACCTGCTGCGCCTCCGCCAAGGCTGCTCCTGCGGTGACTGTGAAATTTGTTTTCATATGACGTGGTGGCATTCCCGAAACCTTTTGAGATGTAAAGATGTTCCCATGCACTTGGTGTTTGATCTCTCTTCAAGGTCACAATTTGTGACCTTGAAGCTGTAATTTCATTCTCAGACAATTCAAAACTCCGGAAAGCATTGCTATTCCTTGCTCTGTAAATGCAAACGGCATGTATTTATAATGCTGTCCTTTTTTTAAGGTGCCAAATTGGTGCCTTAAAGATTTTCCCTAATCCTTTTCTTGCTTAATCCGAAAAAACTCAAAAGGTAAACTCCTTGTTGAAATATTCCGCGGTGGCGTGGTGACGTGGTGGCGTGGTGAAAAAGGTCACTTGCTAACCCAATCACTCCCCTGGATCGTAAACCCTACGGGTTTCATCGGCTCACTCTTTTTTTCGATCAATTGCCGGATTGTTTCAAAGATCAATTGAATATTTTCATCATGTGATGAAACCGTCCGCTCCAGTTCTTCAAGCTTCAGCGCAAGGTCTTTATGAGTTTCAAGAAATTTCCTCATTTGGACGAATGCCCTCATAATGGCGACATTAACTTCGATTGCATTCTCTGAATTCAATACTCCTGCAAGCATTGCGACCCCTTGCTCAGTGAAAGCAAATGGCAGATACTTGACATGTTGCCCTCTCTTTAAGGACGCAATTTGCGTCCTTAAAGATTCTCCATAATTCTTTTCTTGCTTAATCCGGAAAAATCCAAAAGGTAAACTCTTTGTTGAAATATTCCGTGGTGGCGTGACGAGTGGTGAGTTAAGAGGTAAGAATGATGAGTTGTAAGTTGTGTGCGGAAAAGGTCACTTGTTCACTTGATCACTCGTTCACTTTGTGACCCTGCCACCCTTTTTGCATTCGTAATTTCCTTATCTTGGCCTTTCAAAATTCAACTTCACAAAAGACATTTATGGAATTAAACGGAAAGATTATTTCGCTGCTTGCATTGCAGACGGGAACGGGAAAGAATGGCACCTGGAAGAAGCAGGAGTATGTGATTGAAACTACAGATAAGATCCCGCGGAAGGTGTGCTTTTCGCTCTGGGGGGATAAGATTGACCAGTTTGGCCTTGCAGCGGGCGATGAGGCTGAGGTCTCTTTTGACCTGGAGAGCCGTGAGTATAATGGCCGCTGGTATACGGAGGTGAAGGCGTGGAAGGTGGTGAAGAGGAGTTCCGGTTCGTCTTCTTCTGAGGAGATGCCGCCGGATTTAATGGATGACAGCGGGGTGAATGAGGATTTACCTTTCTGATATTTCTTTGCCCTCAGGCAGGGGGAGATGTATATGGTGAGTTGGTGACTTGCTGGCATGGTGAAAAGGTCACTTGCTAACCCAATCACTTCTATGGCTTTTTCTGAGTTTAACACTGAAGAAAGCATTGCTATTCCTTGCTCTGTAAATGCAAACGGCAT
>CAYHCQ010000239.1:0-3192 GCA_964355115.1 uncultured Prolixibacteraceae bacterium
AAACGGAATCATGCGTTGTTTCACTGGCTGAATCAGTAGATGTTCTCCGGGCATTGCTTCCTGCGGATGGCGATGTGAAAGAATTGCTCGCTGAAATTATTTCAGCGGCAAGGGAGAACAAAAATGTTGTCGGAGGTATCAGGGTGCAGATAAAAAGAGCTTTACTGATCGGGGTCGGGGTTTACGCTATATCACGGGTATGGCCAGCGGCTGCATCCTGGCTCAAGGGCATATTGTGATGCAACGGCTGATTGCAATTGTTGCAATTGTTGCAATGGCTGGTTGCGAAACATTCACCAACCGCTTCGGGCCTGAGTCAACATCGACCAGGGCGGTCTACTCCGCAGGCGGGGGCATGATCTCCGTACTGTCGGGCACGGTCGCCAGCTGCACCCTGATCGAGAGCAAAGACCAGCCCGTGAAGATCACAAAGCTGGTATTCGCTGAGCACACTTGCGAGATCACAGCCGAGGCTGAATCGAAGGAAGAATCAACCGACTGACGGCCATTGCGGGGCTACTCTCCTTCGGCTGCCGGGACCGTCCGCAAACCGGCATTTTCATAGGCTTCGTTCAGCGTGTACCTAGAGAATACGCCTGCATTTTGGCAGAATGCCATCATCAACACGGCAATATCTCTGCCGGTCGGCGGGTTGAAATGTAGCATCCCGTTGTAATAGCTGATCGTCAGGGCAAAAACTGGAACGCTCTGCACTTCTCCGAGGACATTTCGCCAATCTGAGTCGGTAATTTGGCGTCCAGTTCGGCGGATGCAATCCAGCAACTGATAGCCATTCCACTGTTTTAGCGGTTCCCACCCTTCGGAAACTCCCTTCGAGGTAAGCGCCAGCATCCCGCACAAGGCCAGGGCTTGATCACTGATAGGCGTACTAAATGCTCCAACTTGGTTGGTCTGCGCGTTCGATAAAACAATCATTGCGGAAGCATCATTCATTTTCCTCGTTCCTTTGGCTTTTTTCTCTCGTTCGCCGCCTGCTGCTTGCAGCGGTTGGAACACCATTTGCCATGCTTCAACGCCTCGAACCTTTTCCCGCATCGCCAGCAATAAAGCGTGAATTTCCGGCGCAGTGCCGCGAGTTCTGATCCGGCGCTCATTTCGTCCTCCTCCAATCGTCATAAGCCAGAGCCATCTCGGCGCACTCGAAAAAGCTCGTGCCCGGGATGAACCCTGCCGAAGCGGGGCTGGCCCAGAATTTGTCAATGTGCCAAGTGGCGGCACGGTCGAGTCTGGCGATCATGATTTCACGAAATAGCTGATAACTTCGTACATGGGTCCAGCATTCCCGCCGAATTGTTCGTAGCGCAGTCTCCATCCCTTGCGAGCCATCTTTTCAACATGACGCTCCATTGCCTTCTCTGCGGACTCTTTTGATACTTTTTTGATTGCTTTCCTGACTTCGCGCATGATCGTTCTCCTTGGGTTGATACGGGCCGGAGCCCGTTGTTTATTTGGCTGGCTTGTGGTTCGGGATGGTTCTGGTCTTTGAATTCGGCCCTACCTTGATAGATGCGCCGCAGCAAGGGCAGGCGATATGGCCGCGTGACCGTTCTGCCGGAGAAACGTTTATGGACTCGCCACTTGTTGAGCAGGAGTAGGCGAAGGCGCTGGTGACTACATTCAGATAGGTCGCTTTGAGTACCGCGACTTCGCCTCCGTTTACCAAGACCCTTGCAGCGCGCTTCGATGCAGTGAAGCCTGCGCCGTTCCAGTATTTACCTGTGATGCTGTTTTTTGCGATGCTGTATGACATTTCTGTTCCCCTATTTGCCTGCCTTGTGATACCTATTATACGCAAGCGCTTGGATATAGCAATAGGCAAAGAGAAATATATTTGAGATATTCGGAAGAACGGCGGAAAGGTTGACGCAGATCAAGGAATTGAGGTGTCAAGGATTGCTTGACGACTGGAATCGAACCTGTAAGAGATCCTTACCAGTTGCCCAACAAAAAGGCCCAACCAGGGGAATCCAGATCGGGCCTTGTTGCCATACACCAGGGAGGTGTATGATGTGTCTGCCAAGACGAGTGTATTATGATTCATTATTCCTAAATGTTCAAATCCCAGTTATCAGTATAACTGGATGGAATATTACGTCTTATCTCTTCTTCGGCCGCTCGCGGCGCGATAGCACAGACCTCAGTCCAGAATCTCTGGGAAACATACTGATCCGCACAAAGGGTTATTCCGGGTTCAGGTGCTCATTCCTTCCCGGTTGCACACGGAAACCATGCGGGATATTCAGAGGGAAGCCTCTTTCTAAAAGCTATGGCCTACTAGTCACCAGCAAGCTCCCACAGCTACCGATTAGTACCCGTCCAAAGCAGGAAAGAGGCTTACGCTTACACGAAAGTTATGGAGATCAGAATATGGGTACTCATCTTCTAACCAGAAATCAGCTGTCTATCGTAGCTCTCGAAAAACATCTATCCATCGTTCCAGATCAATTCAAGGCATTTGCCGCAAGTCTCATGCGATCCTTCAATGTCAAAGGATCTTTAACTCCAGCCCAATGGCATTGGGTAAGAGAAATCAACAGTCAAACAAAAAAGCAAACCAAGGCCAAGAAGATAAAGCCCTATTTCATCTACGCAATAAAATGCGGTGATGCTGTGAAAATTGGATTCAGTTCAAATCCTCGTCAAAGAGCAAATGCTCTCCAGATAGGGAATCCCGAAATGGTGTCATTAGCATGGAAGGTTCAGGTTTCATGCTCTCCTGCTGAAGCAAAGTCGGCTGAACACAAGCTTCACAAGGTATGCAAGAATCACCACATAAGAGGCGAATGGTATTCTTCAGAATGCATGGGATTGATACAGGAGTTCAAATTCAAGGCAGGAGAAAAGCGCAAGCGGGATAAAATACTTGGGATCGAAGCATAGATAGCCCAATCGCCGTATACTTACTACACCACTACCCAAAAAAACAGTAAGCGCGTAAAATTCAACCCGATCAAATAATTGGTTTTGGGTCAAATGGCTGGACGCGGAGCACCAAAGGGCAACACAAACGGCAAGCGCGGGAAAATGGCTCGTGACATGATCCACAAGTTTGCTGTGGAGGATGGGGCGCGCAGGCTTAAGGCAATCACCGCAAAATTGTTCGAGGAAGCGGAGGCTGGCAACGTGATAGCAACCAAGGAAATATTCGACCGGCTGGACGGCAAAGTGCCT
>CAYHCQ010000240.1:0-3163 GCA_964355115.1 uncultured Prolixibacteraceae bacterium
TCTTGTATTTCCGGTGGATCTTCGAGAAGGAGGGCGGCAGGAGTCCGTCGCGGCTCATGCTCATCCAGATGCGCGGTTGCCCGACCTGGAATACGAGCAGCACACCTGCCATGGCGATCACCGCGCCGATGGCGATCACCCCCGACATCTTCGTGAGATGAAGTTTCTGAAATACATACGCCAGCGGATCGCCCACCCCCAGTTCGCCATAATGAACCATCCCGGTAAGAACCAGGCTGATCATCACATAAAGCACTGTGGTAATTAACAGGGCATAGATAATCGCCCTGGGCAGATCACGCTTCGGATTCCGGCACTCCTCGGCCGTGGTGGAGATGGCATCGAAACCGATATAGGCGAAGAACACTCCTGATACACCCTTCAGAACTCCTGATACGCCATTCGGCGCGAAGGGGTGCCAGTTGCCGGGATCGATATAAAAGGCCCCCACCGCCACGATCAGCAGCAATATCCCGATCTTGATTATTACCATGGTATTGGCTGCCATTTTTGTTTCGTAGATACCGATATAGACAAGAACGGTTATGAAGACCACGATGGAAAAGGCGGGAATGTCTCCGATGAGCCTTATCCCGCCTATGATGGGAGCTGTTTGCCAGGCCTGGTACGATTCACGCAGACTGTCGGACAGTCCAGTCATTGGAACCCCGCGTATCAGTTCAAGTGTAGCTGCATGGTACCCACGAGCCGCCGAAAGGTAGTCGATGGCAAGGTATTCGGGAACATGCAGGCCGATGCCACCCATCAGCCCGGTAAAATAGTCGGACCAGGAGATAGCTACGGCAATATTCCCGATGGCGTACTCCATGATCAGGTCCCACCCGATGATCCAGGCGATGAGTTCCCCGAAGCTGGCATAGGCGTAAGTGTAAGCGCTTCCACTGATGGGAATGAGGGAGGCAAACTGGGCGTAACACAAAGCCGAAAACCCGCAGGCAAGAGCCGTGAAAACGAACAGGAGCGAAACGGCCGGCCCCCCGCTGGCGGCAGCCGTTCCGATGGTGCTGAAGATCCCCGCCCCGATCACCGCGGCGATCCCCAATCCGGTAAGGTCGTAAACGTTCAGGCTTTTTTTCATCTCCGCCTGATTTCCTTCACGCGCCCTGGCATCCCCGAGTATATGCGCGATCGACTTCTTCCGGAAAAGATGGGGGTTGGCCACTGCGTAATTTTTCGATAAAGTTAGAAGTTTTTCTGAAAATCGGACAGACGATCCCACATCCCGCATCCTGCATCTTTTCGTATCTTTGTGTGTAAATTCCGAACTATGAAACTCGCAGTCTTCGGTGCCAGTGGGAAGACCGGCATCCTTATCGTATACCAGGCCCTCAACCAGGGCCATTTAGTAACGGCTTTCGCGCGTCACGCGTCACGCGTCACGATACAACATAAAAATCTTGTGGTTGTCGAGGGAGATGTTCTGGATATGGAGAAGGTGCGACTCGCTGTTGAGGGACAGGATGCCGTGCTCTGCGCGCTGGGAGTGAATAAGAACAGACCCAATACCATCCTGTCTGATGGCACACGTAATATCCTCACTGCCATGGAGGAGAAAAATGTGAAACGGTTTATCTGCATGTCGTCGGCCGGAATCCTGGGTGACGACGCCGGTTTTATATTCGGAAAGATCATCATGCCCTTGTTCCTGGGTCACGTTTTCGCCGATAAAAAGCGGCAGGCAAAGGTTGTGCAGGAGAGTAATGCCGATTGGGTGATACTTCGTCCGGTGGGGCTTACCGATGCCCCGAAGACAAACACCTACAAGGTGCATGAGGGCAATGCCACCTCGCGTACCATCCCAAGGGCCGATGTGGCTGATTTCATGCTCAAACTGATGACCAACAAGCAATACGACCGGAAGATGCCGGCGCTCTCTAGTTACTAGATCCAGTTATAAGGGTTCATAACACAGTTACAAAAAATCACCATGTCAATTCTAAAACACAGCCTGCTTTTCATTTTCCTGCTGGGGGCGGAACTCTTCGTCTCCGCTCAGCAGCCCGCCTATTTCGACAGCGCCTGGACCAACTACTTCCGGCGGAATTCGGGTGGCTGGACGGCCGGTGATGCCACCATCTCGGTTCCCCTCCCCGACAATCGCGTGATCTGGCTTTTCGGTGACAGCTACACGGTAAATGTGAACATTACCGATAACACACTGCCCTGCCTTTTCCAGGTGAGGAACTGTTATATGGTGCAGGATTCTGTAGACCGGTCGCTATTCAAAACCATCCTTGATACCACCATGACCGGGGTAAATCAGACCACCTTCAAGATCGTTCCCAATGATACCACGCTGTTGTGGCCGGGCCACGGTTATGTGAAGAATGACACCGTGTTTATCTTCATGGAACGATATCACTCATCAACCCTTGCGTACCTGGGCTGCTGGCTGGTGAAACTGAAGTTCCCCGACCTCCACCAGATCGGGATCTACCCGGTTCACGGCAATGGCGAGAATGTCATCTTCGGCCGGGCTGTGATCGTCGATTCTGCTGCAGGCTATCTTTACATCTACGGGAACAAACTTAACTGGATCGTGCAGGAGCCTGTGGTGGCCCGTTGCAGCATCGCCAACCCGCTCCTCCCCTGGGAGTATTACACCGGATCGGGCTGGTCGTCGTTCCCAAACCAGATGCAGAAGATCTCCACCAACCTGGTCTCTCCCGGATTCAGTGCGTTTAAATACGAAGGAAAATATTACATCGTTACCCAGGAGAACGGTTACCTCGAATGCGGACTGGGCCGTGAAATCTATTCGTATGAGAGCCTCTATCCCTGGGGTCCCTTCGAAAATAAAAAACTGCTTTACACCGAGGAGAGCAAATTCAATGGCTGGTATCTCCTTACTTACAACGCACAGGCCCATCCCTATTTTATCGAAAACAATGAACTGCTGATCTGCTACAATGTGAACGACCGTGTCGACACTGTTTTTCCGCATGTTTGTCCGTCGGAATGCAAGCACATCTGGACCGACCGGATGGATGCCGACTCATACCGGCCGAAATTCGTCAGGGTGCCGATGGGGTTGATCACAGATGCGGGATGCAGGATGCAAGATGAGAGATATAACAATATTGAGGTTCAGCTGGGTCCGAATCCGGTGATGCAGGGAGCTGATTTTATCTGCGAGATTGTT
>CAYHCQ010000241.1:0-3128 GCA_964355115.1 uncultured Prolixibacteraceae bacterium
ATCGGGCTAACTAGCCTTTATTCAAATAGTTACGTTCTAGTTAGATGAAAGTTATGAGTTATGAGTTAAGAGTTATGAGGGAATGAAGGAAAGGAGGGTGTTAGTCATACGGTTTTCGTCGATCGGGGATATTGTTCTCACCTCCCCGGTTTTGCGCTGCATTAAAGAGCAGTTGCCGGGGACTGAGGTTCATTTTCTCACCAAAAAGCAGTTTCACCCTGTGGTTGAAGCCAATCCGTATATCGACCGGCTCTGGCTTTATGATCACGATTTTAAAGAGCTCATCCCGAAATTGAAATCGCAGGGATTCAGCTTCATTGCCGACCTTCATAAAAATTACCGATCTTCATTCGTCGCCCGTCAGCTCGGGGTGCGATCTGCCTCCTTCCCCAAGCTGAATGTTCAGAAGTGGCTGCTGGTTAATGCGAAGATCGACCTACTCCCCAAGATCCATATCGTGGACCGCTATTTTGAGGCGGTGGCTCCCGTGGGTGTGAAAAATGATGGTAGAGGACTCGATTATTTCATTCCAGAAGGGGCTGAGGTGCTCCCTGGCACACTACCGGAAACCCACAGCCGGGGGTTCATTGCGGTGGTGATCGGAGGCAAGCACAACACCAAGATCTTTCCTTCCGAAAAGGTCATTGAGGTTTGCAACCACCTTCAAAAACCGGTAATCCTTCTCGGCGGGAACGAGGACCGCGACCGTGGTGATCTGATCGCGGCAGCCTGCGGCGAAAGGGTTTATAACGGCTGTGGCCAATTTACACTCAACCAGTCGGCCTCACTTGTAAAACAATCCGCAGCGGTACTCACCAACGACACCGGACTGATGCACATAGCCGCGGCCTTCCGGAAGCCGGTTGTTTCGGTCTGGGGCAACACCATTCCCGGCTTCGGCATGTACCCGTTGCTGCCACAAACAACTGAAACTTCATCTTACATCGCAGAAGTAAAGGATCTCTTCTGCCGCCCTTGCAGTAAAATCGGCTATGAAAAATGCCCGAAACAACACTTCCGCTGCATGAACGACATCAAGACAAAACCCATCGTTGACTTCCTGAATAATAAATAAAAGGTCACGCGTCACTTGTCACGCGTCACGAAACTATGTTTTTCACCGACTCCCATACCCACCTCTACGCCGACGAGTTCAATCACGATCGTGAAGCCACCATGCACCGTGCAGAGCAAAACGGGATTACGACCCTTCTCCTGCCGGCCATCGACTCGGAGTATCATGAGAGGATGCTGGCCCTGGTGCGCGAATACCCGCACCTCTGCTACCCCATGATGGGACTTCACCCCACATCGGTAAAGGAGAACTATTTTGACGAACTCGACCTTGTCGAAAAGTATCTTGCCAACCCATTGTATAAGTTCTGTGCCATCGGCGAGATCGGCATTGACCTCTACTGGGATAAAACCTGGGAATGCGAGCAGAAGGTAGCCTTCGCCACCCAGCTTGAACTGGCCATCACCTACGACCTTCCTGTCGTGATCCATACCCGCAACTCCATGGACATCGCCCTGCAGATTCTCGAAGAGCGAAACAATCCCTCGCTGCGTGGTGTATTTCATTGCTTCAGCGGAAATACTGAACAGGCCGAACGTGCCATCCGGCTTGGGTTTATGCTCGGCATCGGGGGTGTGGTAACCTACAGGAACTCCGGACTTCAGCAGGTGGTTGAAAATACGGAACTCCGGCATCTGCTGCTCGAAACCGATGCACCCTGGCTGCCACCCGTTCCGCACCGCGGACAACGCAACGAACCAGCTTATATCCCGCTGATTGCCCAAAAAATCGCAGAGATTAAGGGAATTTCCCTGGAAAATGTGGCTGAGGTTACCACTGCCAATGCAACCAGCATGTTTAGGTTAAAGTAAATTATTATCTATTAATTGTTAATTATTAACTGCTCATATGATCTTCCAAACCAGCATCCTCGTCATATATACCGGAGGAACCATCGGGATGGTTCAGGATCCGAAAACCATGAGCCTCCGACCGCTCACATTTGAGAATCTTTACAGGTATCTCCCGGTTCTGGAGAATTTCGACTGCCGTATCGACTTTCACACCTTCGAGCCGCTGCTCGATTCATCGAACATGAATCCCGGATTCTGGATTCAGCTGGCAACGGTGATTGAGGAGAATTATGAAAACTACGACGGTTTCGTGGTGCTTCACGGCTCCGACACCATGGCCTACACCGCATCGGCCCTCAGTTTCATGCTCGAGAACCTCAACAAGCCGGTCATCTTTACCGGTTCGCAACTGCCCATCGGGATGGTGCGCACCGACGGCCGTGAAAATTTCATCAACTCCATCGAGATCGCCACCGCCCGGGAGTTCGATACCCCAGTGGTTCCCGAAGTGGCCATCTGTTTCGAAAACAAGCTTTTTCGCGGAAACCGCACCAGTAAGCTCAATGCCGAAAATTTCGGAGCGTTCATTTCGGGAAATTATCCCCTGCTGGCGGAGGTTGGCGTACGCATAAAATACAACCAGAACCTCATCCTCAAACCCAATTTCAAGAAACTCAGGGTGCTCAGGGAACTCGACGACAACATCGCCATTCTCACCCTCTTCCCCGGTATCAGTCCGCGGGCCATCGACGGCATCCTGAAAACCGAAGGGCTGAAGGCCGTCATCCTGGAATCGTTCGGCGCCGGTAACGCACCTACCGTTCCGTGGTTCATGGACCAGATCCAGGAAGCCACCAACCGGGGCATCATCGTTTTCAATGTAACCCAGTGCAAAGGCGGTGCCGTAGAGATGGGCAAATATGAAACCAGCGCCGGACTCAGCCGCATCGGTGTCATCGGCGGATACGACATCACAACCGAATCGGCCGTTACCAAACTGATGTACCTGCTAGGCTCAGGCTATTCGGTCGACTCCGTGAAGCAACTCCTTCAAACCTCGCTCCGCGGTGAAATGACCGTTTGATTTTTCGATAAAATTAAATACCTTTGCACCCCGATTCAGTGAAAAGTTATGAGTTAAAAGTGAAGAGTGAAGAGTTTACACGTAACTCTTAACTCATAACTCTTAACTCATAACTGAAGTCCTGGAGAGGTGTCCGAGTGGTCGAAGGAGCACGCCTGGAAAGTGTGTGTACGCC
>CAYHCQ010000242.1:0-3059 GCA_964355115.1 uncultured Prolixibacteraceae bacterium
AAAATGAAAAAATTTTGCTTTTTTTCCGCAATGATGGTCTGTATAACCATCCAGGCACAGCAGTACCACCCCCTGGTTAAAGCCGGTAAAGAATGGAGCACGGCGTTTGTAGTCAGTATCCCCCCTTATGCGCAACATACCGAGTACCAGAAATTTGATGGCGACACGGTGGTTGGCGGAAAAACCTATATGAAGATCATGACAATGCAGGATACCCTTTCTGCGAATTGGATACTGTGGGCTCTCATACGCGAGGACGCTTCGCACCGGGTATACCAGTATAATGAGTGGGTTGGTCTCGAATTTCTGTTGTATGACTTCGGTGCGGCCATAGGCGATACCATCGTTGTAAACCAGGGAGTCCACCTGGTGCTCGATTCAATGGTCACGACCACCCTCGTTACCGGCGAGATCCGCAACAGATATGTCTGGAAGAATGTTGAATATGCACCAACATGGATCCAGTGGGAAAGCTGGACAGAAGGTGTGGGAAGTGAACTCGGTGTGCTCATGCCGGGTTCACAGGCTTTTGTCGGCGGATATTCTTACATGCTGTGCATGCATGAAAACGACACGCTCAAATACGTGAGGCAGGGCAATGCCAGCTGCATTGTACTTCTCGGGGTTGACACCGAAAAAAACCTGGCCCGGTTGAGAATCCGGCAAGTCACCCACGATGGCCAATTCGAGATAAACATCTCACCCCTCCCTGTGTATTCAGTTACAGTTGAAGTGGTCAACCTCCAGGGTGCCGTGGCATTTTCGGCGCCGTTCAACCTCCTCCGTGAGCAATCCGTTGACCTAAGTATGCTTCCCGACGGACTCTATATACTGATCCTTCACAGTAACCAACTTAACCTCGCAACGAAGTTCTTCAAGAGGTAGGCAGGGTATCCGATAAAGGTGTAATTTTGCAGAAGGAAATAGCGAAATAGCTTAATTCTTAACTCATAACTCTTAACTCTTAATTCGAATATATGGCAATAGATGTAATTTACGGCGGAGGCCGCAAGGTAAATGCCCTGGTAAAGGGTTTTACAGTTGCAACAGATCAGGGCGTTAAGTCGGGTGGTGAAGGCAGCGCCCCGGATCCCTTTACTCTTTTTCTATCCTCACTGGCAGCCTGCGCGGGCGTTTATGTTCAGTCGTTCTGCCTTCAGCGGGAAATTCCCACGGAGGGGATCACACTGAATATGGACTGGGACTACGATACTGCTCAGAAAATGATCGTAAAGTTCAGGATCGACATAAACGTTCCCTCATCCTTTCCTGAGAAATACGACAATGCCGTAATCAGCGCCGCCTCCCAGTGCGCCGTAAAGCGCCACCTCAAGGATTCTATCACCTCGGAGGTCAGGATAATACGGATCTAATTGATAATTGATAATTGATAATTGACAATTGATATTTGATAATTGATAATTGATAATTGAAATATGAAACATAAGGCAGCAGGTTTTAACTCCAGACTGATCCACAGCGGTGGTCCGAAAGACGCACTGGGAAGCGTGACAACACCCATTTACCAATCCTCAACATTCTCCTTCGAGAGTGCCGATGACGGTGCTGCCTGTTTTGCCGGTGAGAGCAGCGGGTACATATATACGCGTATCGGCAACCCAACTATCCGCGACCTGGAACTGGCTATTGCCGACCTTGAACATGGCTTCGACGGCATCGGTTGTTCATCGGGAATGGGGGCTGTGAGTACCGTGTACATGGCCTATCTCGGAGCCGGCAAACACATTGTAAGCCACAATGCTGTCTATGGGCCTGCCCGCGGAATTATTGAAAATACATTTTCACGCTTTGGCGTAGAGTCAACCTATGTCGACACCACCGACCTCGAACAGGTGAAGGCTGCCATCAGGCCGAATACCACACTCATCTACCTCGAAACCCCTGCCAATCCCACCATCGGCATCTCTGACATACCGGCAATCGTTGAAATCGCTCATAAGCAAAACATCCCGGTTTGTGTCGACAACACCTTCTGCAGTCCATACCTGCAGAACCCGCTCGACATGGGAGCCGACATAGTGCTACATTCATTGACCAAATTCCTCAACGGCCATGCAGATATTGTCGGAGGCATCATTGTGACACGTACAGAGGAGCATTACAAGAAGCTCAGGCCTATGATGGTGACCATGGGTTGCAACATGGATCCAAACCAGGCCTTCCTCGTTCGAAGGGGATTGAAAACACTGGGCATCCGCATCGACCGGGCGCAGGAGAACTCCATCAAGGTGGCCGACTATCTCGAAAAACATCCAAAGGTAGCCTGGATCATGTACCCGGGACTGAAGTCACACCCCCAGCACGAACTCGGCAAAAAACTGATGCGTGGTCCGGGTGCAATGATCAGCTTTGGTTTAAAGGGCGGACTCGATGCCGGCAAAACCCTCATGGACAACGTGGAACTCTGCGTTCTCGCAGTATCCCTGGGTGGGATCGAAACGCTCATCCAGCATCCTGCCTCAATGACGCACTCAAAACTTTCGGCTGAAGCCAAAAAAGCAGGAGGGATAACCGATGACCTCGTTCGGCTTTCGGTGGGTATTGAAGATGTTGAGGATATCATTGCTGACCTGGATCAGGCGCTGGGAAAGGTTTAATTAAGAATTAAGAATTTGGAATGAAGAATGACAACAAAATATATTTTTCTTCTCTTTTTAATTATTAACTCTCAATTCTTAATTCTTAATTCGGCCTCAGCCCAGCGTGTGGCCTTGGTGCTTTCCGGAGGGGCAGCGAGGGGTGGTGCACACATCGGTGTGATACGGGCGCTTGAGGAGCAACAGATTCCGATCAGCTATATAGCCGGCACCTCCATCGGGGCCGTGATCGGGGCGATGTATGCCTCAGGTTACACGCCGGAGGAGATGGAAAAGCTTATGGACTCTGACGATTTTCAGAGATGGGCGATGGGGATCATGGATCAGAAATATGTCTACTTCTACAGGAAGGAGGACCCGAATGCTTCCTGGATATCTACCGATTTCGATTTCAGCAAAAAACTCTCCTCGCTCCTTCCTACCCAGCTGATAAAGACCTAC
>CAYHCQ010000243.1:0-3042 GCA_964355115.1 uncultured Prolixibacteraceae bacterium
ACATATCCGGATTTCTGATTTAACTGAAAAAAATTATTCATGTTTTAAGTTTTATGTCGTGAGGTAATTCTTAACCATTTCCGCAATTTTTACAGGTGGTAAAATATGACAGGCAGCACCCAACCTGCAGGCTTCACCCGGCATGCCAAAAACAAGGGATGACTTCTCATCCTGTACCATAGTTATGCACCCCCGCTCCTTCATCAGTTTAAGCTCCTCTGCACCGTCTCTGCCCATCCCGGAAAACAGGACCCCCATGGTTTCGGGACCGAATGCCTTCAAGGCCGACCGGAAAAGATAAGCGACCGACGGCCTGATCCCCTTTTCCGGAGGATCGTCGGTAATACTTATAAGTTTGTCGGGGCCTATAGCAAGGTGACGCCCCCCCGGAGCCATATGAACAGTTCCATTGACGGGGAGTTCCCCGTTCTTTGATATGGTCACAGGAATGCCAGTCCGCTCAGCCAGCCAGGTTGTGAAATTTTCAACAAAGCCGGAATCAATATGCTGAACAAGCAGTACCGGAACGGTGAGATGGCTTTTCATCCGCCGAAAAAATTCAACCAGGGCTTCCGGTCCGCCGGCAGAAGCGCCGATCGCTATGACAGACACGGGCCGATGGGGCAATAAGTGCAACTTCCCGTCATCAGGCAAAGATTCAGCGTAAATGATATTACATGGGTGATCCTGTGAGCTTTTGCGCCGGACAACCCGAACCTCTGCCATCGATTTTATGGTTGCGCAGAATTTATGAACCGTTTTACTGAACTCCGGTGCACCGGGTCCTGCCGGTTTGGGCAGAATGGCAACTGCCCCGGCTTCCAGGGCCCTGAATGACTTGGATGTTTCAGAAGGTGTAAAATTCCCGCTCACAATCACAATGGGTATGGCATATTCCTCCAATATCCTGGCAGTGACATCAAAGCCGTTCATGCCCGGCATGTTTATATCCATGGTGATCACATCTGGTCGCTGGCGGGTAAGAAACTGCAGCGCCTCCAACCCGTCGCAAACTTTCCCGATAACCAGAATATCCGGATCGGTCCCGAATATTAAACTCAGGAGATTCCTTGCCACCAGGCTGTCGTCAACAATCAGCACACTGACCTTGCCCATTCAGTTTAACCTCAAATCAGTCGCCGGATTACCTCCAGCAGGTTACTTTGCTCGAAATCACTCTTAACAATGTAAGCATTTGCGCCGCAATCCATGCCACGCTGCCGGTCTGATGCCGAGTCGAGAGCTGTTACCAGGATCACCGGCAGATCGCCAAACCGTTTTTCTTCTCTAATTTTTGTAATTAATTCAAATCCATTTAGTCCGGGCATCTCGACATCGGAGACTACCAGGTTAAATTCGCCGTTCTTAAGAAACATAAGTGCCTCCAGTCCATCCACGGCAGTTTTCACCTTATAGCCTGCCGATTCAAGAATATTCCGCAGCAATGAACGTGCAGTTATTGAATCCTCGGCCACGAGAATATTCTGCTGAACAACCTCTTTCCCTTCCGGCTCCCCGTTGGTTTTATCTGCAGGGATGGAAAACTTCCTGTTCACTCCGAATTCAAGTAACTCAGGAATATTCAGGATTGGCACGATCTGCCCATTGCCCAGCAGGGTGGCTCCGGAAATTATTTTTGACAGCTGGTGAAACCCACCTGCCTGTTTAATGATGCCCTCTTCCTCTTCAAGAATCTCGTCAACGACAAGTGCAACCCTGTATTCGCCTGAGTTTACTATAACGGCATGAATAAATCCGGAGACCCGGTTGTCGCCCTGCGTGCCCGGGATATCGAGCATAGTGCCGAGATGTTGCACGGGCACCGGTTGGCCATGCACCATAATGGTTGGCTGATCCTCCACAGATAAAAAGGAATCTTTGCCAACCCGGATGGCTTTTTCAATATAGTTGTCGGGCACGAGAAAAAAATGATCGCTGATCCGGATCATAATACCCCTGAAAGTTGCCAGTTTCAAGGGAAGGCGGATGGAAAACCTGGTACCTTTACCGGCGGAGGATTCGATTGATAGTTGTCCACCCAACAGATTCACCTTTTCTGAAACGATGGCCATACCAAGACCCCTCCCCGACAGATCTGTAATAAACCGGCTTGTCGATATACCCGACAGCAACGAAAGCCCGATAACCTCCTGATCGCTTAGCAATTCGCCCTTTTCACGCGAAACAACACCTTGCTGTACAGCCACATCGAGCAACCGGCTACGGTCCATCCCTGCCCCGTCGTCGCTGATCACCACCTCAACGTACTGTTCATGTTTGATAACAGTCACCATAAGAGACCCTTCCGGGGGTTTTCCGCTTTTGATGCGTACATCCGGATGTTCTATTCCATGATCAACACTGTTTCTGATGAGATGGATAAGCGGGTCTTTGACCTCTTCAAGGATCCTGCGGTCGATTACCACATCTCCTCCAACTATGGTAAAATTTACTTGCTTCTGCTGATCCCTGCTCAGATCTCTCACCATCTTAGGCAAGATATCAAGAATGGAGGAAAATGGAAAGAGCAGGATTCCCTGCGTGGCTGCGATCAGATCGTCGATTATCCGGCTTGTTGAACGACGCAGAGCTTCGAGATTGCCTGCGAGCTGTGAGATGATCTCACCCGATGCCTTTCGCTCCTCGTTTGAACCGTTTTCGCGCCCTCGCCTGAATCGCTTCTCAACATCCCTGGTCAATTTCAGATTGTGCGCAAGAGCGCTTTTCACAGGAATCAGCTCCTCAGCTCTCAGCAGCAGTCCTGAAAGTTTCTCAACCGAAACCCGCACCGTTTCTGATGAACCAGTCTGTACGACTGCATTTACAGGTGGATCAGCTTCGGGTTTCTCCTGCTTTTCCGCAACAACCGTTTCATCGGGTCTGACAGATTGCAGCGCCTCAATGGTTCGGGCCACCTGGTCGCCACGAACAGTTTTATTGCCAGATTTAATGCCTGCAAGCATTTCCGACAGCACATCCATAGCCTGGTGGAGAAGATCAAACAACCCCTGGCCAAGCATGACCTTGCGTTGTTTGAGATTC
>CAYHCQ010000244.1:0-2970 GCA_964355115.1 uncultured Prolixibacteraceae bacterium
CCCTGTTACCAGGATGAAAACCTGACGTCCTAACCCCTAGACGAACGGGCCAAATTTTTCATTTGGGTGTGCAAAAGTACGATATTAGTTTTTTTTGTGCAAATTTTATTTCAAATTGATTTGCGATTGATCCGAATTACCTGCTTGCTGGCCATGAACCACTTTTTCTTATCTTTACACATTATTTTCCTTGTTATGAAAACCCTCTGTTCCATCGCCCTGAGTGCACTGCTGCTGGCAGCCGTACTGATAACTTCCTGCCAAAAAGAGGCCGACGACTCCTTCAACGAACCTGCCTACACGGGCTGGGCGGTTGGTGATATTGACCAGAATTACGGTGCCATTTTCCATACGGCCAACGACGGGATGTCGTGGGACCGGCAAGGTTCGTTCGCGACCATGGCCTATGTTAATTTTTTGGATGTGAGCGCCCTGAACATCAAAGATGTGTGGGTGGTGGGCGATACAAGCGAAGGTTATGGCACAGTGCTGCACACCTCCGATGGCGGGATCAACTGGGCACGGGTGGGTGATACGAACGTGTTCGGTGACACAAAGATTAACGCTGTCTGGGCAAAGAGCGGAAAGCGGGTCTGGGTTGGCGGCGACAGCGCGAAACTGGTCTATACCGACAACCTGGGGGCAAACTGGACTCCGGTTGACCTCGACAGCCTGATAGCGGTTCGGTTCACGGCCATCTCAGGCGACTCGACGAACATTGTGTGGGCCGTTGGGAACAACACCGATACCCTGGGTGCCGAGACGGGTCCGGTTGTGCTTTTTTCAACCAACGGAGGGACCAGCTTTACAAATCAGCCGCTGATGGCCGGCTTCACAGGACATGTGTATGATATTTCGGTGGTAAACGACTCTACTGCATGGATCGCTGCCGGCATGTACCTTTTTGTAACCTACGATGCCGGCACCAACTGGCAGGTTGCCTATACTGCCGCTTCCGGAGATATTCACAGCGTGTGTGCCCACAAACTCGGCTCTGTGTGGGCCGGTGGCGAGACAGGGATAATGTACCGCAGGCTGAGCACCGGACAATGGAACGCCTTCAATCCACAGGGAGTTCGTTACACCATCAACGGGATCACCCTGGCCGACACTAATCGCATCTGGGCCACTGGATATAAGTTTGATCTCGCCCCCCGCGGAACCATCCTCTATACCCATACCACCGGCCGCAGCTGGTTTATCGAAAGCTATGGCTCGGTGAACGGGATGCGCAAGGTGTCGTTTGCAAATGGAATGAGGTAGGAATTTCCGGCAGGTTGGAGCGGGTTATCCTCACAGGCCATGCCTGAGGTGCATATGAGCATCGACGACACCGACTTCACAAGTTTGTACCATGCGCGGGCGTAAAGATTGGTCTTGAGCAACGCCTGCAGGATAAGCATGGGATCGGTGGTCTCGGCGCCATCGATAAAACAGCGGGCATGTGTGAAAAAGCAGGTGCATACATGTTTGTTTCCATCAACACCCTCTTTTTTAAATACATCGATCATCGGATGGTGGTTCTCCACGAACACCAGCCCCTCTGCAACAGCCTCCCTGAAAAAGAGCGTCCGGCGGGCCGGCTCCACCCTGTTGAATGCCGTCATGAACGATTGAAGCGACCTCATGTACAGTGAGAGCATCTCCACAAGGTAATCCCTGAGCGATGCGGCTCCGTTGACCGAGATCACCTCCAGGCTGGGCGGCCAGGCCGGGGTAGACTTGTTACTTTGAATTTTGCAATGGATCTCAAACCGGGCAGAGGCCTCCAGTTCGGAGAAGATGCTGTCGAGCAGCGGGGCAAACTGAATCTGGTTTTCCATGACGAAAGGATTAGGAATGTACTTTCCTTAATCAGGAAAACATGGAAAAGGTGAACTCAAATATCGTTAAAAAATGTTAAAAGGATGCGGGATGCGGGATGCGGGATAACCCCTCCGTCATTTGGGAGTCCCGAGTTCCTGCATCCTGCATCCTGCGTCAAAATAATTATCAATTATCCATTATCAATTATCAATTATCTCTAAGTTTGTTCCAAATTCTCACACCTATGTCCAAAATTGCGTTGATCTCCGGGATTACCGGACAGGATGGAAGTTACCTGGCGGAGCTGCTGCTCGATAAGGGGTACATTGTGCATGGCATCCAGCGGCGTAGCAGTTCGTTCAACACCGGCCGCATCGACCATCTCTACTATAACAACCCGGAGTACCGCGACCAGCGTATGTTTCTCCATTACGGCGACCTTACCGATTCAAGCAACCTCAACCGGCTGGTGGAGAAGATCCAGCCTGATGAGATCTACAACCTCGGGGCACAGTCGCACGTGCAGGTCTCTTTCCAGGTGCCTGAATATACCGCCGAGGTAGATGCCATTGGCACGCTGCGGTTCCTCGATGCCATCCGCGAAACGGGAGTGAAGACGAAGTTCTATCAGGCAAGCACCTCAGAATTATACGGAAATACGTTGATAAATAGCGAAAATATTCCTACACCACGTTTGAACGAAACCTCTCCTTTCTCACCCACCTCTCCTTACGCTGTTGCCAAGCTCTACGCCTACTGGATAACAATCAACTACCGCCAGGCATACGGACTGTTTGCCTGCAACGGGATTCTTTTCAATCATGAGTCGCCGCGACGGGGGGAGACTTTTGTAACGCGCAAGATCACCCTGGGGGTGACGCGGATGATGGGGCAAAACCTACCCACCCCCGGGGTACCTCTACCCGCCCCCGGCACCTCCCAACGGGAAGGGAAGGGAGGTGATATCCTCAGGCTGGGTAATATTTATGCCTCCCGCGACTGGGGCTACACGCCGGAGTATGCGGAGGGGATGTGGCGGATGCTGCAGGCCGACCGGGCTGATGACTATGTACTGGCTACGGGCGAGACCCATACGGTGAAGGAGTTTATCGGAGAGGCGTTTGCTTTTTACAATGAACAGCTGGAATGGGAAGGGGAGGGGGT
>CAYHCQ010000245.1:0-2955 GCA_964355115.1 uncultured Prolixibacteraceae bacterium
GAACGGCTTCGTCGGCCACCTCGCGGGCAATTTCGGAGCAGTAGAGCTTGGCCATGGCGGCCTCTTTTTCGTAGGGCTGGTTGTTGGTTTTAAGCCAGGCACCTTTGTACAAAAGGTTACGGGCCAGTTCGATCTTGAGGGCCATGTCGGCCAACTTGAAGGCGTTCACCTGGAACTGGGCGATGGGTTTGCCGAACTGTTTGCGGCTCTTTGCGTAGCTGAGGGCCATCTCGAAGGCTCCCTGTGCCAGTCCGAGCCCCATGGCCCCAATGGCCAGCCTGCCGCTGTCGAGGGTGGCGAGCATTATCTTGGATCCTTCACCCCGTTTTCCAAGGATGTTGGATGCCGGAACCCTGCACTCATCGAAAAACAGCTGGGCAGTGTCGGAGGCCCGCCACATCATCTTTCCGTGCATCGGAACCCGCTTGAACCCGGGGGTGTCGGCATCCACCAGGATGGTGGAGAACTCCTTCTTGCCATTCTCCTCACCGGTAACCACCTGCACGGTTGCTCCTTTGTTGATGGAGGAGGCGCCGTTGGTGATGAAGATCTTCGATCCGTTGATGATCCAGTGGCCGTCCTCAAGCCGGGCCACCGTTTTGGTAGCGCGTGAGTCGCTACCGGCATCGGGTTCGGTGAGTCCGAAGGCCCACAGCGCCTTGCCGGTCGACAACATCGGCAGGTATTTCTGCCTTTGTTCCGGTGTGCCGTAATTCATAATGGGTCCTGCTCCGAGTGAGGTGTGGGCTGCAATGGTAGCGGCCTGCGAACTGTCGACCCGGGCCAGCTCCTCAACTGCAATTACATAGGCCAGCGTGTCCATATCCTGACCGCCGAACTCTACCGGCGTCCGTATCCCGAACAGCCCAAGTTCTCCCATCTTTTCAGTGAGTTCGATGGAAAACTCAGCCTTCTCGTCCAACTCCTGTGCCACCGGTTTAATCTCCCTCTCGGCGAAATCCCGCACGGTCTTGCGGATCATGTGATGTTCTTCAGTCAAGTACATATATTTTTGTTTTTGGTTTGTTATCAGTTTTTTCGTCACGCGTCACGGGTCATTTGTCACGCGTCACATGTCACGCGTCACGCAAAAATCTCTCCTGCGATCCTGTAGGCCTCATTCAGCTCAGTCTTATCAATTCCTGAATTTATCTTTTTCTTCTCCATGAATTCGACCAGGTTTTCGGTTTTCAGGTTTCCAAGAAGTTCTTTTCCGGCCATCGGGCATCCGCCCCATCCGTTGATCACCCCGTCGAACCTGCGGCAGCCGGAAGCATAGGCTGCTTCAACTTTTTCATGCCATCCGGAATTCGCCGTATGCAGATGAAGCCCGAGTTCAATGTCGGGGAACATGGGGATAACCGCCGAATAAACAGTCCTGATCAGATCGGCATCAATCTCCATCGAGACATTCGAGAGCGGAATTATAGTGGCGCCTGCTGCATGGAGAATCTTAATCCATTTTAACAGGAGATCGGGATCCCAGGGATCGTTGTAGGGATTGCCAAAAGCCATCGAAATATAGATCACAGGCTTCTTTCCGGTTTTTTCACAGAGGTTGATCACCGTCCCGGCGGTTTCCAGCGAATCCTCCAACGAAGTATTCATATTCAGTTTGAGAAACGTCGGTGAAAAAGAAAAGGGGTAGGAGATATGGGTTACTTCATCCATCGAGGAAAGTATTTCAGCCCCTCTTTTATTCACGGCGAGAAACATGCGGTTTGTGGTGGTTCCCGAAAGGTCGACTTGTTTTATTACCTCAAGTGAATCGGCCATCTGTGGAATGAGGCGCGGAGAAACAATGCTCCCGATCTCCACGGTATCGAACCCGGCCTTCAGCAGATGGTTGATGTAACGCACCTTGTCAGCAGTCGGAATGATACGGGAATAACCCTGCATTCCTTCGCGCGGTGATTCGATGATCTTCATTATCCCCTTCCGGTGAGTGACTTGGGAATGCGTCCGTTGCGGATTGATTCCGAACGAAGCCGGCGCCCGACAATTCGTTCAACCATGCTGCCGATCTCCAGCACCTTGTCGATGTTGAGCTGGGTATCGATTCCCATCTCGTCCATCATCACTACCATATCTTCGGTGGAAACGAGTCCGACGAGGTTGGGGTCTTTGTAGTAGTAACTTCCTGTTCCGGCAACCGGAACGCCACTCACGAAGTTGGCCGGCTGTCCGCCGATACCGCCCATGGTTGATTCATAGTTGACCATGCCGGCCTGCAGTGCGGCGAGCACATTGGCCATGCCCCACCCGCGGGTGGTGTGAAAATGGACGATCTGTTTTTCAACCCTTACTCCCGAATCGAGCAGCATCGAATAGTAACGATAAACCCTGTCGGGTGAAGCCGAGCCGTCGTGGTCGGCATGCTCCACGTCATTTACACCTATATCGAACCACTTTTTGGTGAACTCGATGGCCTTCTCCAGCCGGGTAGGCCCCTCGATCGGGCATCCCCAGATGGTGCTGACCGTACCGTTCACCTTCAATCCGGCCTCTTTGGCCAAGGGAACATATTTCTCGGCCATCTTCCAGTAGTCGGCCAGGCTTAGTCCGGAATTTTTTGAGTGATGCGATTCGCTGGTCGAAACCATCAGCAGGATACGATCGGGACCCCAACCCTCTTTGCGCGCCTGGATGGCACGTTCGATGGCCTTCTCGCGGATGGTAATTGCAGTTACAGAAACCTGGCTGAGCAGCGGAGCAACAACCTTGCTGGCACGCAACCGCTTCAGGATCTCATCGGCATCCCTGAACTGCGGCATCCCTGAAGGATTGCCCAGGTTGGTGAGTTCAATGTGCCGGAACCCCGCGAGGATCAGCTGTTCGGCCAGCCAGAGTTTGGCATCAGTAGGGATAAATATCTCTTCATGCTGAAAACCATCACGAACAGTGATGTCTCCTATGGTTACTTTCTTGGGATAGTTCATTCTATAAAGTTAAGAG
>CAYHCQ010000246.1:0-2880 GCA_964355115.1 uncultured Prolixibacteraceae bacterium
ATTATCCATCTTACCCAAGTGAACCTGGCCGGTAACAGATCGATTTCTGACCTCGCTCCGCTTGGGAAGATATCCTCACTCAGGGAGGTTAATATTTCAGGAACCCCGGTTAGTGACCTGATGCCGCTGCGCAACCTCAATAACCTGGAGGTTCTCGATATCTCCGGCACGCTGGTCACTTCGCTTGAGCCATTGCGCTTCTGTACCCACATCAGGGAGCTGAAGATGAAGGGAACCGCTCTCGCCGACCTGGCTGTGGTACCAACATTCACAACACTGACCTCTCTTGATATAAGCGGCACCCAGGTGGCAGAGCTCGGCAATATCAGTGAACTGACAGGCATGAAGGATCTCAGGCTGAATCATACCCCGGTGAAAGATCTGACCCCGATAGCAGGCATGATAAACATTGAGTTGCTGAATATTTCAGCCACCCGGGTCGACAACCTGCAACCGTTGAAGAACATGACCGTCCTGCGGATCCTGCTCGCCGATAGCACCTCCGTTAGCAGCCTGTCGCCGCTTAATGACCTTACCGGCCTGCAAAAAGTCTATTGCGACAATTCAAAAGTAACCCAGCCTGAAGCGCTGAATTTTCTTAAAAAACATCCCGGTGCTTCCCTGGTTTACAAATCAGCCGAACTGACAAAATGGTGGGCCGGTATCAACACCGAGTGGCAGAACCTGTTTAACTTCTACCTTCCTATCAGCAACCCGCCTACCTCTGAACAACTGCACAAACTGGTAATGCTCGACAGCATCAACATCACGGGCCGCATGAGTGTCACCACCCTGGAACCGCTCAGCCAGCTTATTCTTTTGCGTAACCTGCAATGCCAGAGCACAGGTATCAGCGGGTTCGATCCGCTGAAGGATCTCACCGAACTGAAGGTGATAAATGCCGCAAATACAAAAGTTGCCAGCCTGTCGCCTTTGAAGGGGCTCACCGGGCTTGAGGTGCTTAACCTCGACAACGACCCGGTAGCCGATCTCGACCCATTGTTCGGGATGGAAAAACTAACCATTGTGTATGCCGACAACAGCAAGGTCGACCTCGGGGAGGCGAGCAGCTTCTTTGACAAAAATCCGACCTCCATGCTTGTCTTTCAAACCTATGAGAACAACAGGTGGTGGGGCGGACTGACTCAGGCCTGGAAAGACTTGTTTACGCAACAGTTATCGATCAAAGGAGCCCCCGACAAGATACAACTCCAGCAGTTAGCCAATCTTCCGTCAATGGTCATCTCCGAAAATTTCCAGATCAGTGACCTGATGCCGCTGCAACATCTTTCGCGTCTCACGGAGCTCCAGTTTTCCGGCACTGGTGTATCAAAGCTCGACCCGGTTACCCGGATGACACAGCTGAAAGCGTTACGTTGTCCGAAAAACCCAATCTCCGACCTCACCCCGCTTACCGGAATGCCAAACCTTATCGAAATCGATTTCTCAAACACCCAGGTAGAGGAGCTTGTTCCGCTTCAAAATATGATGCAGCTAGAGATACTGAAATTCAGCGGTACCCCGGTGAAGAACCTGAAGTACATCATAAAGCTGACGAACCTCCGGGTGGTCGAATTCTATAACACCCGTGTAAGCAGTCTTGATGCTTTCGAGGGGATGCATAAACTGGAATCACTCAAGATTTTTAATACAAAAGTATCGGCCAAAAAGGTTGAGGCATTCAAATCTGCGAATCCGCGCTGCGAAGTCGTCTTTTATTAAACACCATGCAAACCCGTCCCGATTGCCTGTATACTGTTGAAGTCTGCTTTTCACCGCGGCTCTTTCCGGATATTCTCACAAAGTCCGGTTATATCGTTGTGCTCGTCGACATACTGCGTGCCACCACCTCCATCTGTGCCGCTTTCGAAAATGGCGTGAAGCGCATTATTCCGGTGCCGGGCCTTGAAGATGCCCGGGCCTTGAAAGAGCAGGGATTTCTCGTTGCTTCCGAACAGGATGGCAAGAAGCTTGATTTTGCCGATTTTGGTAATTCTGCCTTTAACTTCACCCGCGAAGCCATCGGAGGGAGGACGCTGGTTTACTGCACCACCAACGGAACCCGGGCACTGGAGATAGCAAAACCGGCAAAGAAGATAGCCATCGGGGCTTTCATCAATATCTCATCGCTTGCACATTGGCTGGAGAACCAGGAGAGCAACGTTGTGATCCTCTGCTCAGGCTGGAAAAACAAATTCTGCCTGGAGGATACACTGTTTGCAGGTGCACTCACAGAACTGTTGCTGGAGAATGAGAAATTTGGCTCCTTCTGCGATTCGGCCGCTGCTTCGGTCGACCTGTGGCACACGGCAGAGGACGACTTGCTTGGGTATATCGAAAAGGCAGCCCATCGCCACCGGCTTCAGAAACTCGGACTCGACGATGTGATCCCATATTCTTTTATGCTCGATCAGACAGCCGTTGTGCCTGTCTTCGAAGGAAATGAAATCACTAATGTAATCTGAAACCTCATGAGATCATTTACACTTATCCTTATTATGTCAATAGCTGCGATCAACTTCTCCTGTAATAATTCGGGAGTAAAGGAAGAGAATAAAGACGAAGGCGATTTTAAATTCATGACCGAACAGTTTGGTGATGCGAAAATCCTCAGGTACCAGGTACCGGGATTCCACAGTCTCACCCTTCAGCAAAAGAAGCTGGTCTATTATTTAAGCAAGGCTGCCAATTGCGGACGCGATATCACCTATGACCAGAATTACAGGTACAACCTGCTGGTACGGAAAACCCTGGAGGCGGTCTACCAAAACTATTCAGGAGACAAGAAAAACCCCGAATTCGGAAAATTCGTCATCTACCTCAAGCAGGTCTGGTTCAACAACGGAATACACCATCACTATTCTACCGATAAATTCCTTC
>CAYHCQ010000247.1:0-2799 GCA_964355115.1 uncultured Prolixibacteraceae bacterium
CTTTTCAAAAGATCTACACTGCTGACCTGATTGCAGGAATTTATATCTGGCAGATTGTTTACAATAACAGAGTTATTGAGAATGGGAAATGGATAAAACAGTAGAGAAAGGTGAAGTGTAAATTTTGCTCCTGTTTTTTCGCTACTTTTGGCTTTGGCTTTAACCTAGCGAATGACGACTCTTTTACCCAGACCCGGGTTCAATCTCCTTCTCTTTATCGTTTTCATGGCAGCTCTGGTGTCGTGCCGGCAGGGAGAGCCAGGGGCCAATCTCTCCCCGCACGAGGTTAAGCGATTCCGTGATTCCATCTCCCGGCTCGACTCCCTGGCCGTTGCCTGCATGAACAGCGACACGCTGAAAGCCCGGGAATATGCTAACCGGGCGGTTTCACTGGCCACCTTGATAGGAATTGATGAATCTCTTATAAGGGCGTTGGGCATCAAGGGACTCGTATTAAAAACCGCACAGGATGACTCAGCCCGGTATTATCTGAATCTGGCACTTAGAATATCTGACACATCGGCATATAAAAAATCCAGGGGCATGGTTTTCTATAATATCTCTCAGATATATCAGGATGTTAACGACTTTGAAAATGCCGCAATCTTTCTCGACTCTGCAATTCAGACAGGATACCGCAATGGTGAATTTTCCGCTGTTGCCGTCTCATTGTGTGCACTTGGTGAGGTTTACCAGGCAATTGACGATTTTGCCAGGGCAATTGCCACCTATGACTCAGCACTCGCAATCGCCCAAAAACATTCCTTAAACAGAGAAAAAGGGGTAGTTATGGGAAACCTGGCACGGTTCCAACCCAACACTGATAGTGCGCTGTACATGCTGAGAGTTGCAAATTACCTCCTTGAAGCATTGCATGGAACAGAACTGGAGCGGGCAAATATCCTTATAAATTCAGGCATGCTGCAAACCAACCAGGATTCGGCCATTTATTATTATCATAAAGCCATTGCATTAGGCCGGCAGTGCCGGTTGCCGGTAGTGCTGATGGGCGGCTGGAACAACCTGGCTTATGTATACCTGGAGCGGCACGATGTGAAAAAGGCCACTGAATACCTGCTCCAAATGGCCATCCCGCTGGCCGGGGAAACCGGCAATTACGACTGGCTCTCCACGTTGTACGACTCGTATGCCGATGTGCTGATCGAAAAGAGGGCATTTTGGGAAGCCGTGGATTATCTGCGCAAATCGACCGTTGCCCGCGGTATCTCCGACCGGCAGGTAGCCAAAAAGCAGGTGAGACTGCTCAATGCCCTGCTTGATCTGAACCACAAGAACCTGGTCATCCTTGAGAAGGAGCAGCAGATCACGCTTCGCGATGCATCGAACAACCTGATGAAGTTTTGGCTTGCACTGGCCGGCGCGATACTTCTCCTCATGGTCTTTGGACTCTTCTGGTTCCGCCAGCGGGCCCGTAACCGGATGCAGGTCATGAAGCTCGAATCGGCGCGAAAGGTGATCGAAGCGGAGGAGAATGAAAAGGAGAAAAACGGGATGGAGCTGCACGATGCCATCAGTATTCTCGGGTCGAAGGTAAACACCGCCATTGAAGAGATGCCTCCCGGCAACGATGCTCTGAAAGAGACCATCAGCCGGCATGTCTGCGATTTTTCGGAGGAGGTGCGTGCCATCTCCCACCAGATGAGTAGCCGGATTCTGGAACGGCATGCCTTTGTTCCGCTGCTGACCAATCTGTGCCAGGAGAGCATGAAATTTGGCAACCTGAACATGGTTTTTGAAATTGGCGATCCCAATGGGGTGTTGCCGGCGCCTGTAAGGCTGCATGTTTACCGCATCATTCAGGAAATGCTTAACAATGCACGGAAATATGCCGTGGGGGCTGCCATTGAGCTCAGGGTTGTATTTCGGGACCATTTAATGGAGGTGATCTATCACGACACCGGCCCTGGTTTTTCGGTGGCCGGGGCAGCGAAAAAAGGGATGGGATTTTCGAATATCTTTGCCAGGGCGAACCTGCTTAATGGTAAGGTTGAGCTTGATGCTGAAGCAGGTCACGGGGTTTACTGGAGGATTACGATCCCCTGTTAACAAGGGTCAAAAACAACACCATGATCAGGATTTATATCATCGAGGACCATTCTGTTATCGTGGATGGAATTAAACAACGGCTGCGCCATCATGCAGAGGAGTTTTCCATTGCCGGAAATTCAGGGAATATTCAGGAGTTCATCCGCATGGCGGTACCCGGCTCCTTTGATCTCATTCTCCTCGACCTCTGGCTTCCCGGCACCGATCCGGCCGAAAATATCAACCTGATCAGAAAACACCTGCCAGCCGTACCGATTGTGATCTATACCAGTGAAACAGCCTCTTATTGGATTGGGATTATGATGGAGCTCGGAGCCAGGGCTTACCTGTTGAAAAGTGCCGGCGCCATGGAGTTTAAGGAGACCCTGAGAAAAGTATACCAGGGGCATACCGTCAAAACTGTGCTGCTTCCGGAAGAACCGGGTACTCCGGCAACTCCTGCGGTGACAGATGCACCCTACCTCCTGAAACCCTCCGAAAGGGCCATCATATTAGCGCTTGTCGGGGGATTGAGCCTGAAAAATATTGCCAAAGAGCGCAATCTTACAACATCCGCCATTGAAAAAACCATCCGAAAGATCAGGGATAAATACGGGGCTGCCAACGATGCCCAGCTGATCAGGATCCTGATGGAGCAAAAAATCATCTGAAACCTTTCCGGGCACATTTTCCGCCAAAATCACCATTTCCCGATAAAAATTCCGGCCCGCCATCCGGCCCGGTGAAATATTC
>CAYHCQ010000248.1:0-2758 GCA_964355115.1 uncultured Prolixibacteraceae bacterium
CACCTTGTAGGTTGCTGTTACTGTGGGATTGTCATCCACATTTAATTCGCCAACCACAATGCGGCCTTCGTATTCGGCAGCAAGTTCGTGAATGATCGGAGAAACCATGCGGCATGGGCCACACCAAACGGCTGAAAGATCGACAACAGCGAGTTTATCGCTTTTTACTACCTTTTCTTCAAAGTTTGCATCAGTGAGTATTTCGAACATATCCCTTTGATTTAATAAATGAATGTCTTTCTTTGGCAAAGATAAATAATATCGTGTAGCCAGGCAAACTAATCACCCGCTAACCTGTACTGAACTTCAGGTAAAGTACGGAGTGCATTCACAACCTCCTTGGCATTCACCCGGTATTTCCTGCTTGGCAGTTCAATACTCAGATTGCTCTCCGCATCGTGAATCCGGATGCGCAACTGGCACTTGCCCTTATGGTGACTGGCAAGGTTGTGAAGTTTATGAATTGAGTCGACAGTCAGTTCATTCAGGAGGATGGTAAGAAAAAGTGTGCGTGCGTGCTTTTCCATAACCTCCGACAGCAGCGAGATTGTATTCACCCTCACCACCAACTGGTCGGGACTGTCGAACCGCGGTTCTATCCTGGCCTTGATGTGAACATACTGCCCCTCATCCAGGAAGTGCTTCCACTTCAGGTACTCTTCAGAAAATATGTTCAGCGGAATAAAGTTGTAGTAGTCCTCAACCACAAATGAACCAAAGGGCTTGCCGGTCTTCCCGATTTTATGGGTGGCCTCAATCATGATCCCGCCAAAGGTAACCTCCTTGCCCTTAAGTGGTTTCATATCCTGTTTAAGGTCTTCAATCGTGATGTTGCAAAAATTGTCAAACTCCAGCCGGTAATCGTCAAGCGGATGTCCGCTCATATAAAAACCGGTTACCTCTTTCTCAGATTTCAGCTGCTCCAGTTTCGTCCATGGACGGCAATCGGGCAGCGACAACTCCTGCAGCTGAACCTCCTCCGCCTCGCCGAAGAGCGACTGCTGCATTGAATCCTTACGGGCATGGTAATCGGTGGCGTGCCGGATAACCTTTTCGATGAATATGGAATCATCGCTGTTCTCCTGATGAAAATACTGCGCCCGGTGTGTGTTCTCAAAACAATCGAACCCTCCTGCTTTGGCAAGCGATTCGAGACATCTTTTGTTGAGATTATGAGAACTGATCCTGCGGGTAAGGTCGAAAATACTGGTGAATGGTCCGTTCTTTATCCGCTCCTCCACAATGCTCTGAACGGCAGCCTCTCCCACATTTTTAATCCCGGCCATACCGAAACGGATCTCCCCCTTGCGGTTGGCCACGAATTTCGATTCGCTCTCATTCACATCGGGACCCAAAACGGGGATCTGCATGCGTTTGCACTCATCAAGGAAGAGTGTGATCTCCTTCAGGTCTGTAAGATTACGGCTCAGCACCGCTGCCATAAATTCCGCCGGGAAATGGGCCTTCAGATAGGCCATCTGGTATGCCACGTAAGCATAACAGGTCGAGTGGGATTTATTGAAGGCATAGTTGGAAAAGGCTTCCCAGTCCTTCCATATCTTCGTGACCACCGCCTCCTGATGGCCATTCTTCTTGCAACCGTCGAAGAACTTTGGCTTAAGATCGTTCATCATCTCCTCGATCTTCTTACCCATCGCTTTGCGCAAGGAGTCGGCCTGTCCCCTGGTGAACCCGGCCAGTTCCTGCGAAAGCAGCATGACCTGCTCCTGGTAAACGGCAATTCCGTAAGTATCCTTCAGATATTTGTCCATCACCGGGATGTCGTAGGAGATCTTTTCCCTGCCGTGTTTCCGGTTGATGAAGCTTGGGATATAGTCCATCGGACCCGGCCGGTAAAGTGCGTTCATCGCGATAAGGTCCTCGATCCGGTTCGGTTTCAGATCACGGAGGTACTTCTTCATCCCGTCCGACTCGAACTGGAATATACCGGTGGTGCGGCCCTGGCTGAAGAGTTCGTAGGTAAGCAGATCATCGAAGGGGATGGTCTCCATATTAAGGTCAAGGTCCCGCGAACGCTTGATATTCAGAACGGCATCCTTGATGATCGACAAAGTCTTCAATCCAAGGAAGTCCATCTTGAGCATACCGACCTTCTCAATGTAATCGCCATCGTACTGCGTTACAAGCAGTTCAGAATCCTTCGAGGTGATAACGGGGATATAATCGGTTAGCTTATCGCGGCTGATAATGATCCCGCAGGCGTGAACGCCGGTCTGCCTTACAGAACCTTCAAGACTTTCAGCATATTTCAGTGTCTCCGCGATAAGTTTATTGGACGAAGTTCTGGCTGCCTTCAACTCAGGCACCTCCTCATAAGCCGTCTTCAGGGTAACACCCGGCCTGGCAGGAATCATCCTGGTTAGCTTCATCACCTCGTCGAGAGGAAGCCGCTGTACCCGGCCGACATCGCGGATCGCCCCCTTGGCTGCCATAGTTCCGAAGGTAATTACCTGTGCAACTTTGTCTTTACCGTATTTGTCGACCACCCACTTCACAACCTTTTCGCGGCCATCCTCATCGAAATCGATGTCGATGTCGGGCATGGAAACGCGGTCGGGATTGAGAAATCGTTCAAAAAGCAGGTCGTATTTTAGCGGGTCAACATCCGTAATGCGCGTACAATAGGCCACAACCGAACCCGCGGCCGAACCGCGGCCGGGACCCACCGAAACATCCATAGCGCGGGCGGAATTCAGAAAATCCTGAACGATCAGGAAATAGCCGGGATAACCCATCT
>CAYHCQ010000249.1:0-2710 GCA_964355115.1 uncultured Prolixibacteraceae bacterium
CCTAAGAGAGGATCCGGGAAATGGATTCGAAGGAGGTGACCGATATGGTTCACAAACTGATCAATCAGGCCTTAATAAATGGATAAATTACCCAACCGTTCAATCATGCTTTGGCAACCGGGCAGACTACCCAACTGTGAGGTAAAGTGAATCGCGTTCAACAGGGATCCTGCCGGCTTCAAGGATCATCTCCCGCATCTCTGAAACAGTCATAACCGGGCTTTGTTCCTCGGCGCCTGCAAGGGAATAGATCCGGGTAGAATCGTTTATGGTTCCGTCGAGGTCGTCGACCCCGAAAGCCAGTGAAATCAATGCAAGTTTACGCCCTACCGCCGGCCAGTAAGCCTTGAGATGCGGAAAATTATCCAGGTAGATCCGCGCCACGGCATACATCTTCATGTCTTCAACAACAGATACCTCAGCAATGCCGGACATTTCATTGTTGCTGTTGCGGAACTTCAGCGGGATAAAGGCGTTAAATCCGGATGTACGGTCCTGCAATTGCCGGAGCCGTTCAAGGTGATCAATCCTGTGTCCATAATTCTCCCAATGGCCGTAAAGCATGGTGGCATTCGACGGAATACCTTTCCGGTGGGCCGTTTCATGAATATCGAGCCAGGTCTGCGCCGAAGATTTCATCCCGCATATCCGCTGCCTGATGGTTTCGTCAAAAATTTCGGCGCCACCACCGGGAATCGAATCGAGACCGCATGACTTCAGCAGGTCAAGCCCCTCCTCAAAGGTCATTCCGGCCTTCACGATCATGTGATCGAGCTCCACCGCAGAGTAAGCTTTGATATGCAGACCTGGCCTGATTTCCCGGATTTTTTTCAGCAAATCGCCGTAATAGTGTATATCGCGGTCGGGATGAACGGCTCCAGTGATGTGAATCTCCCTCACTGAGTGGTCCTGCTCACTCACCCTGGCTAGAATCTCCCCGGGCGTGAGTTCCCAGCTTTCGCTGCTATAGTGGTGAGAATAGGAGCAGAATTTGCACTTGTTCACGCAGATGTTGGTCGGTTCCACATGGAAGTTCCGGATGTAGAAGGCGCTTTGGCCGTTGAAGCGCTGCCTGACCATGTCGGCCAGCATACCCACAAATCCGAGCTCCCCGTGTTCAAAGAGCATCACCCCCTCTTCCGGTGTAATTCGTTGTGATTGCGCAACTTTACCTGCGATGGAATCCATCGCCTCTTTTATATCTGTATAATTCACAAATTACTGTTTAATGATTTTTCTCGTGGTTTGCCACTCATCGCCTGTAAGAATTACCAGGTAGACTCCCGGGGCAAATCCCGCCAGATCCAGGGTACACGGACTGTTCAGATCACCGGTCAACTCCCTGCTGAACAGGCTTTTTCCCCAGATATCCATAATCCTGACCCGGATCATCCCGGTAACTCCGGCCAGGTTCAGCTGAATCTTATCGGTAAAGGGATTCGGGTAGATTGCGACGGCTCCTCCCGGATGTTCTTCTTCGACACCTACCATCTTCCCATAAAGTTTCGTCACCCCGGTACTGTCGGGGTCAAGCCAGTATTTGAGCACCTGTGCTGAATCGGTTCCGTTCTTATCCCAGTGGTAGGAAAATTTTCCATAATAGTCGGGCAGGTTGAGCGAAGACGTATTGCATTGTGAGTCGCCGCCTGTAAGAGTTCCGATCAGGTAATCATCATTGTCGAAGATGGGCGACCCCGAGGAGCCCCCTTCCGTAACACCATGACCATTTGCGGTTTCCGCCCAGGTTACCTTCCAGTAGGAGAGCGGTGAGCCGCCCCACGATGCTGATGTCAACGGGGTGGTATAGGTGGAGATCTTTTTAATATCACCCTGCGGATGGTGAATGCCAACTCCGGAAGGGCTGGGTATATTCTCACGGCTCCATCCATTGTAAAAGACATTGTACAGATCCGGAATGGGTTGGTTCAGCAGGACGAGGAAAAAGTCGGAACCGCTCACATTGGCATGGGCTTTCATCTGAGCCCCGGTCATTGAATTGCTTGTGGGTTCAACAGGAGGATTAGGACAGCCCGGAGTTTCGTAATTAAAGTAAAATATCCACTGGTTCATATCGGCTGCTGATGAATATTTCCCGCAATGGTCGGCAGTGAGCACATAAGGAGTTTTATCGTTGCGTGCATTGTTCAGTACGGAACCGGTGCACCACGTCACCGAGGCACCCACCTTAACCTCAATGCGAACGACCCCACGTTTGGGTCCCTGGGAACCGGCACCTTCACTGCAATTCACATTTACCTCGCAGGCTCCGGCACTGCCGAATCCGGTTTTCAGCCTGGGATCGGCCACGCCCCGATAGGCGTAGGCAACTTCTGAAATATGAATTTCGGGTGCAAGGATTTTATCCGGAGCATCGTATTCAAGAGTCAGCCGGTCGCCCTGGATTAGGCTTGTGGCAAACGTATTGAATTCATTATTATTGGAAGATGTGAAAGCGCCGAGTATCTGTGTGCGGGTGGAGTTGTAGACAAATAACCTGCCTCCTTCAGGCAGCCGGAAACGGTCGAAGTAGAGGGTCAACGCAAGAGCGCCGGGAGCATGGATGTTGATCCGCCATACCTGTGAACCATCCATGGCGGTAGTCCGGCTGCCTGAATTTTTAAAATCAATATCGGCGGGCAGGGTCACTGCAAAGCGGTAGGGAACAGGATTCAGCCTGTCCTGGTCTGCAACCAAAGCCAGATCCGGAGCC
>CAYHCQ010000250.1:0-2689 GCA_964355115.1 uncultured Prolixibacteraceae bacterium
TTACCTTGTGATTCCTGGATCTTCTTCAGGAGGTAATAGGTGAAGATCCCGTGTTTCTCTTTTTTAAAGGGCAATGCGGACTGTTCACCGCTGGAAGCGCTGAAGCAGACGGTATTTCCCAATAGTGACTCAGATGCCGGTTTGATCTTCACCGAGCGGGCTGAGAGAAGTCCGGCCTGCCTGCCAGCTCCTGAAAAGCAGGCATCGAGAAAGATAGTCACCTTACCGGCTCCGGTTTCGCCGAAGTGCTTGTAGATATCCGACAGGGGGATAGCATCGGCGAGATTGGTGGCGGAAACGTCGACCGGGATCAGGTAGGGGATGTGCGTAACTTCGTCGGGCAGCCCGTGTCCTGCGTAATAGAAGAGCAGCTCTGCCTGACTGCCCATTTTCGTGGCCATCTTCCCGATGAGGTCAATCTTTTGGCCCATGGCTCCGGCCGTTGCATCGGTAAGGAAATAGACGTTCGATTCGTCGAACCCAAGTGTGCGTATAACATATTCGCGGAATACAGTGGCATCGTTGCGGGCAAAGGCAACATTCGCTTCGGTGCTCAGTCCGCTCTGGTACTGGCTGTACTCCTCGTTGCCGATGATGAGGGCAAATTTATTCGGGTTTTTAACTGAACCCGACGGTATGTTTTTATCTACGTCTGAACTCAGGGATGCCTTGGAAACCTCTACCGTTTGAGTTGCTATCGGACTGATCACCACATTGTTCTGGGCAACCAGGTTCTGGGCAAGGCCAACCGATACCACAGTGTCGTGATTTTTTTTACTGGTCTCCTCGGTAATTCCAATGGCTACCGGGATTGATCCTTCCAGGTACCGGCGGTTAGCCGTGAAGATGAAGTCGATCTCTTTGCTGTCGCCGGGTTTCATGTTGCCGATGGTGAATTTGTCGGTTTCGCCAAGCACAACGCAATTCGGATTGGGAAAGGTAAAGGTGGTAACTACTCCTTTTGCATCGCCCTGGCCAATATTCTGGATCAGCACCTTCAGTGAGATGGGGAAATTGAGTTTGGCCCTGCCTCCTGCCTCAGTGCTGAATACCGCATCGGCAACCATCACATGCGACGACATAAAGGGTCGCGTATTGATCTTCATTTCGAGCGGATAGGCGTCAAAACCAAGATCTTCCATAACTTCGATCTTGAATTCTGCCAGGCCGGTTACAAGTTCCATCCCTCCATAAACAGCGATGTTGACCTCCTTCGATTCACCCGGTTTGATATCGCCAACGGTCACCGCCCTCGTAAAATCAAGTCCGGAGATTTCGCTCCCTTTCAGCTGGACTTTTACTGTCACACCCCTGGCTGATCCTGCCCCGAGATTTTCAACCTTGAAACGGATTCCCGCGCGCTCATTGCCATTGATGATGTTGTTGTCGTTAGGATCGATGAAAATCTCGTCCTTAATTACCAGGTCGGGCATCGACTTCACGGTTTGGGTGACCACCGCCTTTTTGCCGGCTTTAACCCGCTTTACGGTGCTTGATCCCGACATCACCTGGGCTGCTCCTGTCTGGACAATGAGCAGACAGATTGCTGCTGCAAATAACAAACGTGCTGGTTTCATAATTTCCCTGTTTAATACTGAATTCAGACAACTAAAATTTATACTGGCAACAGAATACCGGCCTGGCCGAACCGGGGTCGATTGAACCCCCGAACGAAAATCCGCTTGATTTTACCTTATTGGGTGTCGCTATTGTCCACACCATATTGCAAACCCACAATCCGGCGGCTGTATAAAGCAGGATATTCCCGGTTTTATTCTGACTCACGGCTTTGTCGTAGAGCGTATTCCTTTCGTCGGCAGTGGTTGCCTCCTTGTATTTGTCGTAGGTGGAGGAAGATGACATATTCATGAATATACCGGCAGCTGCCACCCCGTAGGTGGCCACACCGATGAGCCAGTAGGCGCCTCCCTGTTTCTGTTTGGAGATACCCCACCCGGGGAAAATAGCCGACAGTGCAATGGCGCCACCCTTCGAAAATGTTTTTGCGCCTTTGTCCGCATTGCTTTTGACGGGTGCCGTTACGACTGCTGCGGCAGGCTGCTGTCCTTCGACTACAGGCTGACCCAGAACCTCAACAAAGACCTCCTCGTCGATCAAAACATTGTCTTTGGAAACCTCCCAGACAATCCTCTTCCCTTTTCCACCGAAAACGTTGTTGCCAACATCGCCGGTTACTGTTTTCGGCGCATAGGTCTTGCCGGTAACTGCTTTTACTGTGAAGGTAATATTGAACCGTTCACTGAATTTCGACTTAAGGATGTCGTAGGTGATGATGAGGCTGTCGCGGCTTACTGTAAAATCGACATTGAATATTCCTGCTTTTGACTGGGCCGTTGCCTCTTTCGCTGGAACCAGTGCCAGCATAGCGACCAGTATAATAAGTTGTACAAAGTGTGTTGCTCTCATGTTGCAGTGTTTTTTTTAGTTAACGGCCGGTTTTGACAGAAATGGTAGGTTGTACGGCCTGCCAGTATGAGGGGCCGGGAATCGGGCATTTTTCGTCTGCCATCATCGAAGGGTCAAGCTCCGTGGTTACCACCTTGCCATTTGCCTTCGAAAGGTCGGCTGTGACACGGATCATGAAGTTGCCGGGGACCATGTTACCATTCGGGTCGTTGCTTAGCGGTGACCAGCCTCCGTTATAAAGCATATAAGCCAGATCGAGGTA
>CAYHCQ010000251.1:0-1234 GCA_964355115.1 uncultured Prolixibacteraceae bacterium
CTCCCCTACTCCCGCATCGGCGGCCGGGTCTACTTCCGCCTGAGCGACATCGAAAAGTACCTGAATAGCCATATGGTGCGGGAAAGAAGGAAATAATTACTCTTCACCTGCGAAAAGCTGCGCTTTTCTTTGGTGGCTTATAAAAATACTTTGCGGAATACACACTCAGTGAAAAGTGAACCAATGAACGAGTGAAATTTTTATTTGGGAAAAGTATGGTGAGCAAATTTTTCAGTCACCGCAAGAGCAGCCTTGGCGTCCAATACACCACAAAAGTTGATTCGAGGTAAAATGTTCAATTAACCACGTCACCCGCCATTGAGCCAAACGCGTGTTACCGCTAGGTTTTCTTTCCGTCAGGCGAGTTTAACAGTCTGGTTGAGCAATTCCACATTAAAATTAACCTTAGCGTTCAAAGCTTTAAACACTTTTATTATTGTCTCAAATCGGGCATCAGTCAGGCTGTTTTCTAACTTAGAGATTTGTGCTTTCTTAACACCAACTAATTGTCCAAGTTCTTCTTGGGTCAAATGACGATCTTTTCTGGCTTGCCTGATTGCTTCTCCGAGCAAATCAAGTCGCAATTCGTTCTCAAATGCTTCACGCTTTGGAGTTCCCAGTTTGCCGATGTATTTATCGGTAACTTCATCCAGGCTAATTGTTGTTAATGGTTTATCTTTCATATCCTTTTCCTTTCAAAATAAAGTTTCCTGATTTTCTCTGCTTTCTCTAGTTCCGTTACTGTGACTTTATCTGTCTTTTTAATAATTCCGTGAGTCGAAATTACAATGGTTTCCTCTTTCCCAGATTTGTCCCAGAAAGCAAAAAGCCTGTAATGGGTTCTGTTGAATAAAGTCCTGAATTCCCAGATTTCGTCTTTCAGTTTCTTGAAGAGTTCTTTGTCATTAGAAAATCTTGCCTTTTTAATGTTGTAGATAACTTTATCTCTTGCTTTTTCGTCAAGTTTGTCCAGAAACTCGGCTGCTTCTTCTAAGAACTGAACTTGAAATTTTCCAGTCATGCTGTAAAAGTTTATGCAAAGATAAATGTTTCTTTATTAGGAAACAAATATTATTTCGGTAAGGTCTTTAAAACTTAGCGGTAACTTGTACATAGGCGCAACTATACCCTCTTATCCTCATATTTTTATTCACCACGGCACCACGTCACCAAGTGAACGAGTCACAGGGCCTACACCTTCCTCTCCAGCCATCGGGAAAAGAAGACATCGTAC
>CAYHCQ010000251.1:1334-2672 GCA_964355115.1 uncultured Prolixibacteraceae bacterium
GAGTCACAGGGCCTACACCTTCCTCTCCAGCCATCGGGAAAAGAAGACATCGTACACATAGTAATCCTCTCCTTTGCGGCAGATCATCTCTTTTTCGGCGAGTGATTCGATTCCGCGGCGTATGGTGCTGGCATTGGTAAGGTTGAACTTTTTGATGAAGGCACCCGAGGTGAGCATTCCGGCCCCATCGGTGCGTGCAATCGCCTTCAGCAGCTGCCACTGGTGATGGGTGAGCAGGTTGCGGTATTCCAGGTAAAAAGGCTCCAGCGAGGCCAGGATCTCCTGCTGTACGGCGGTCACTGTCGCCTTGGTCAACGGGTTCCCGGTCTCATAGAGTTTGTTGCAGAGATACTGCACATACCAGGTATGGTTACGGCACCACGCCAGGATTTCCGGCACCATTCCCTCCTCCGGAGTACGCCCGTCCCTGGCAAAGTGCGTATGGATAAACTTTTCGTAGGCATCCTGACGGATCTCGCCCAGGTAGATCATCTCGGTACTCTGGTAAAACGGGCGGGCGGCATCGCCGAACATCCGGGCGAGGAGCGTCTTGTTACTTCCCGAGAAGATGAACCGGGTATTGTTCAACGACTGGATGAGTCCGCGTAGCAGGGCCTCCACATGCTGCTCGGGGTAGGTTGCAATTTGCTGGAACTCATCGATGGCGATCACCACCGGCTTTTTCCTCCCCCGCTCCTGCAGAATGGCAAAGAGATCCTCAAGTGTTCCCCGCGCCTCCCGGGCATCCGCTATCTGGAACGACAGGGAAGGAAGCCCGGATTGGGGATCCATGGTAACGGAGGGTCTTACATAGCGGAAGTTCCGCAAAAACTCCTGCATCCGCGCTCCAAAGCTCTTTTTCATCCTGAAGAGGGCCGTGGCTATCTGATCGATCAAGCCGTTGAGATTTTCTGTATGGTATATGTCCAGATACACCGGCTCCACCTCCCCCTCCTTGCTCAGTTTTTCGAAAAGATGGAAAAGCAGCCCTGTCTTCCCCATTTTCCGGAGCGACACCAGCGTGATATCGCGGCCATTCAGGATGGCACTGGCAATGGCCTCCGTCTCACTTTCCCGGTCGCAGAAATATTTCTTACCCTCGTAACCCCTGATGATGAATGGATTCATAACTCAATTTTGACCAAAGATAATAAACATTTTGCATTAAACAATTTGTTTTATACAAAAAAGAAACTTATTGTAAATATTTTCACCACGGCACCAAGTGAACGAGTGAACAAGTGAACGAGTGAACAAGTGAACAAGTGACCAAGTGACCAAGTGAACATTGGCACATCAGCACATCAGCACATCAGCACATCGGCACATCAGCACCCT
>CAYHCQ010000252.1:0-2629 GCA_964355115.1 uncultured Prolixibacteraceae bacterium
CATTTAAATCAGAAATCCGGACATGTACTGGTTGTTGAAGACTCCAATGTTCAGGCAAAAAAGCTGAAATATCTTCTTGAAGACAATGGGTTCGATGTGACCATCTGCATCAATGGTGCCGAGGCCCTGGTTTCAATTACCGATAAAAAGCCTATGTTGATAATCAGCGATATCGTAATGCCGGAAATGGATGGCTATGAATTGTGTACCAGCCTGAAAGCAAATCCCGGAATGAAGGATATCCCTTTTATTCTGCTTACCTCCCTACGCGACCCTCTCGATATTATAAAAGGATTGCAATCGGGAGCCGATAATTTTATCACAAAACCTTACGAGGATCAATATCTTTTGGCCCGGATACAGTATCTTCTTGCCAACAGGGCGCTGAGGCAGTCGGGTGGAGCCGATATGCTCATCGAAGTGATTTTCAAAGGCAACAGATATGCGATCAACTCTGATAAAAAGCAGATCCTCGATCTGTTGTTGTCGGTTTATGAGGCAGCGGTGCAGCGGAACGACGAACTCATTCTCACACAGGCCAAACTTGAAGCATCGAACGAGGAACTGATCTCGGCAAATGAGGAACTTGAAGCCTTTGCTCACACTGTTTCGCACGATCTGCGCTCACCGCTTCACATCATCAACGGCTATTCGCGGATTCTGATTGAGGAATATGAAGAAACCCTGGATAATACCGCGAAGAGCTATCTGGAAACTATTATCTCCTCCACAATGTCGATGGCTCAGCTGGTTGAGGACCTGCTTAACTTTTCACGTTCAGCAAAGGCCAAACTGGAGCTAAATACAGTCGATCTTACCAAAATCTGCCGGGAGATATTCGGCAGGCTGAAGAGCAGGGAACCTGGCCGCCACATAGAGTGCACTGTGGCCGATGGGCTGCTGGTGCATGGAGACGATGGGCTGATGACAATCGTAATGGAAAACCTGCTCAGCAATGCCTGGAAATACACATCAAAGAGTGATTTTCCTTTGATATTCGTGGGTGTGAAACACGAAGGTGCAGAGACAGTATATTTTGTCAGGGATAACGGCGCAGGTTTCGACCCCGATAAAAGTTATAAGATGTTCAATCCGTTCGAACGGTTGCATACCACCCAGGAATTTCCCGGAATCGGAGTCGGGCTGGCCACGGTACGGAGAATTATCGAGCGTCATGGTGGCCGGATCTGGGCCCAGGGTAGAGTAGGAGAAGGAGCCACCTTCTTCTTCACGGTTCCACAAGCGTAACGAAATTGTTCTCCCTGCAGGGTTTGTTAATTCTGCAGCTTTTCTGATATCAGATTAAGCAGCTGTTCTTTTTTTATGGGTTTTGAAATGTATCCGTCGCATCCGGCCTCTTCGGCCTTTTGCCTGTCTGATGACATAGCATAAGCGGTTTGGGCAATAACAGGAAGTGATGGCCTGAGTTTCTTTAACTCGACGGCAAGATCCCAGCCATTGGCATCGGGCAGCCTTACATCGAGCAGTACCAGGTCGAATGAGTCTAAATCATGAAATAAATTCCGTAGTTCGCTGCCACTGAAGGCTGTTATTATTTCCGCTCCGGTTTTACCGAGGATAATCTGCAAGTACTCCATGTTAGTTTGCTCATCTTCAACCAGAAGGATCCTCTTACCCGTCAAACCAGGGTGACCTGTTCTCGTTACAGAGTCATGGCTGCGGGTAGCGGGAAACAGCCTCTCCTTGTCTTGCGTGGATGGGGTATATATGTCGGTAACCGGTATTTCGTAGGGTAGGGTGAATAGGAAGGTGCTGCCTTGACCTGGCTCTGATTCTACATGGATTTCACCTCCCATCAGGGCCAGCGAGCCTCTGCATATGGAAAGCCCCAGGCCGGTACCGCCGTACTTGTGCGGATCGGGTATCTCGGCCTGTCTGAAATGTTCGAAAATTACCTCCTGGTTTTCCTTTGAAATTCCAATGCCTGTATCCGTTACAAAACAGGTAATAAATCCATTTTCGGGAGGATTATAGCCAACCCTTATCGTACCCGACACTGTGAACTTGATCGCATTTTCGATGAGGTTAGCATATACCTGCCTGATTACAAAACCATCAGAGATAATTGTCGATAAATTATCAGGCAGTCCTTTCACCACCACAAGAGAGATCTCCTCTTTTTTGCTTCGCTTCAGCATTTGATTTGCAACTGCCTCAACCTCCGTCAGGATGTTGTTGAGCGAAATACTCTCTTTAACCACGGTGGCATTGCCCGATTCGATACGAGAAACATCGAGAATATCGTTGATGAGGTGCATGAGGTCATCGGAACGTGATTGAATGATTTCTGAGAATCTGTTGCGATCGTCCTCTGAAATATCCTTGTCCGACAACATCCCGGCAAATCCTGTAATAGCGTTCATCGGCGTACGGATTTCATGACTCATGTTGGCGAGGAAAGTCGATTTCAACCGGTCGCTTTGCTCTGCTTTTTCTTTTGCAGTCACAAGTTCGGCAATCATTCTTCTCTGATCAGTAATATCCTCAACGATAATGATATAATTTAAAATAGTACCGTCATTGTCGAAAATCGGAGAAACCAGCACCGACTCCCAGTAAGTTTCACCGCTCATCCTTCTGCTCAGATAATCCCCTTTCCACTCCTTCC
>CAYHCQ010000253.1:0-2611 GCA_964355115.1 uncultured Prolixibacteraceae bacterium
AAATGGGATTAATAAGAGAACCAAAAAATGTCGATTTTACGGTTCAGTCAAAACCATGGACAGAGGAAGAACTTTTGGAGTTCAGAGAGTTGATGAATAAACTGAAAGCTAAAATTTCAAACAGAAAACCTCGCGTAACTAATGCCAGGAAGAAACGGGCAATAGCGTAACTAATTATCAGTAGCGACTATCGCCAACTTTGGGTTTCCATTCAACACCAGGCACCCCTTTTGTATCACATCCTGTCTTTTACTATATTTGGAGTTGAGAATCTGAACTTTGAAACGGTTTCTGCTATCCATATTACTAACTTTCTGGCTTGCCGCTGCGGGTTTCTCCCAGGAAGAATTCAATAACTGGTATTTCGGGTTGCATAAGGCCATCACATTTAATTCAGGTGTTCCGGTATTACTGACTCCCATACCTGCTATCTTAGACAATGTCCCAGTATGTGTTTCAGATTCTGCCGGTAACCTGTTATTTTACAGTGATGGAATGACGGTCTATAACCGCAACCATGCAATTATGCCACATGGAACGGGTCTGCACGGTTCCTCCGGAGGTTACTACCAGACGGTTACTTCTGTAAAAAAAATAGGTGATGATAGTACCTATATTCTTTTTATCACATCCAAATGGAATCCAAATCCTTCGCTTTGCCTACCATCTGCTTATACTGTAATAAATATGAGGCTGGATGGAACCCTTGGAGATGTTGACACGAATTTCAAGAATGTCCCCCTTCAATATGGACGAAAAGGATATGGCAGTATTACTGGGACCCGGCATCAGAATAACAGGGATGCCTGGGTGGTTGTCAGGCTTACGGATCCGGACAGTAATTATTTTGCATCCTACCGGGTTACCATGGCAGGAATTGAAACTGTACCGATTTTATCAAACAGCAGCGTACATTGTCCACAAATGGGAACGACGACGGGTCCGGTCCCACAACAAATTAAAATTTCCCAGGGAGGAACCCGCCTGGTTTGCTTGTATTTCCAAGACACCCTTGAGGTTTGTGATTTCAATCCATCCACCGGGGAAGTTTCGCCAAAATTTAAATTTCATCCGAAATATAATGGGGAAGAGGCTCATGCTCAGCAGGTGGAATTTTCTGTAGATGGTCATTTTCTTTACTATCCGGGGAGCGTCACATCGCTAGGAGGATTTCATGCATTTCAATATGACGCAACCGCCCCTGACTCTGCTCAGTTTGTTCAGAGCATGATAGATGCCGGATCCATTGGTTATAAAGATTGTGGATTACAAATGGGGCCTGACTGGAAGATATATGGTACTTATGATAACCTGGAATTCCTCTGGATAATCCATAATCCTACGCTTCCGGGGATTGGGTGCGGATTGCAAACTTACGCCTTTAATCTGGGAAATCCGAGCCATGCTGATGGGTTGCCTCAATTTGTTCAACGCTACAAGGCATACATTCATCATGATGGAAATTGCAATGGCGAACCGGTAACTTTTTCAGGTGATATCTGGCCTCCGGCCGTAAGTTATCACTGGGATTTTGGTGATCCGGGATCTGGGGGAGGCAATTATTCAAACCTGAGTAATCCGTCGCACACCTATACCACAAGTGGGGATTATATAGTGAGGTTGTCGGTAACACACAATGACCTTCGAAATGACTCTTCGCAGATGACGATTCACATTGAGGAAGGACCCCAGGTGGTTATGGACTCCCTGAGGACCATCTGTACCGGGGATTCAACAACGTTTGATGCCGGAATGTGCGTAGGTTGCAGTTTTATATGGAAATACCTGGTTTCGGGTCTTCAGGTGGGCAATACACAAACTCTGAAAGCCTGGCAGGATGGTAAATACACAGTTGCTGTAACCAATCCCTCAGGATGCACTACAACGGACACCATCCAACTAGTTACGACCTTGCCACCGGTGGTGACCAATAACCCACTCTCAAAATCCATCTGTTCGGGCGAATTGACCAATATTCCGTTGTTTTCAAATGTAAACGATGTTGTTTTTCACTGGTCAGCTTCATTAACTTTGGGATCCATAAACGGGTTTTCAGCCGATTCGGGGCTGGTGATCAATTAGTCCCTGGTCAATACAGGTCCTACTACAGGAGTAGTGACATATCATATAATACCTAAGTTTGAAAACTGTTCAGGCGACACCGCAGATTTTGCTGTTACCGTGAATCCGGGTGATTCGGCGAAAGTGACCATTGTTGCCTCCTTGAATAACGTTTGTACGGGAACATCTGTAACATTCACGGCCACTCCAACAAATCCGGGAACGAATCCCTTTTATCAATGGAAAGTGAATGGAATAGACCAAGGGATCAACAGTCCTATATTTTCCTATGTACCGCTGAATAATGACGTGGTGATATGCATACTCACCTCATCAAATGCGACTTGTATTTCAAATAATCCTGCAACCTCCAATCAGTTGATAATGGTTGTAGATCCAAATATGGCTGTGGGGGTTTCGATTGGGGCCATCCCCAATCCCTACTGCACAGGCAACCAGGTTACCATCACAGCCACCCCCGACCATGGCGGACTTACACCCACCTACCTCTGGAAAGTGAACGATATTGCCATGACGGCGATTGGCCCTG
>CAYHCQ010000254.1:0-2499 GCA_964355115.1 uncultured Prolixibacteraceae bacterium
AATCGGCCGCCAGATCCCGCTTGTAATGAGTGTTGGGCCCCAGTCCCAGCCAAATTGATATGCAGCCTTGCGGGAAACCACCTTTTCATCCCCGGGGAGTTTGTAGCGAAGCTGTTTATAACGGGCAGCATTGCCGGCAATCACCGAGGGAAACTGGATGCGTATGGTATTGGTTCCAATGCGCAAAAACCGCTTGATGTCGGTGACCCAATCCTTGAACATATTATCGGCCACGATCACGAGCGAATCATTGATAAAAACGTTTGCATAGGTATCCAACCCTTTGCAAACGAGTTCAATATGCCTCCAGGAGAAACTTTCACCGTCGTAGTCAAATTTTTTCTGATACTCCCAGCCAATTTCACCAACCCATTGAACCTTGGCCTCATTATCGCGATACCACGGATCGGGAATCTGGTTGTTCCTGAGCAGGTCCATGTGGACTACTCCGGGAACCTGCGCCGGCATCCAATCACGCGTGCCGGCTTTGCGGAATTGCCATTCGCCATTAAGATCGAAAGTGTTGAGTTCTTGTCCAAAGGTTGCCTGACTGAACAAAACAATCATCATGGCAAGCAGGTAGGATATTTTACGAATCATAGTCTGATGTGATTTGATGCGCAAAATTAGAGGATTTAAGCTGTTCTGAGAGAAACTGATCGATATTATTATTAATTTCGGCATACAATAATCAATCCTTTGCAAGATCATGGATTTGAAAAAGCTGAACAGCCTGTTCCTGGAACTCTACGGAAAACCTGACGCAAAGCCCCGCCTCTTTTTTGCACCGGGAAGAGTGAACCTGATTGGGGAACATACCGACTACAACGGCGGATTCGTTTTGCCCTGTGCCTTGCAGTTCGGCACCTACCTGTTAATACGGAGTACGGAAGAAAACCGAATCAGGATGACATCGGTAAACGACCCGTACAAAGGTGATATTGAGCTTTCCGACATTTCCACAAAGGTTGAAAAACAATGGATAAATTACCCCCTGGGAATTATCAACCAGTTTGAACTGCTGGGAATCCCGGTTCCCGGACTTGAGATGCTCTTTTCGGGAGATATTCCAGGCAGCGCAGGACTCTCTTCCTCTGCCTCTATCGAGATGGTCACGGCATTTGCCCTCAGGGAACTACTTCAGGCCAGCCAGCTCGGGATGATCGACCTGGTGAAACTTGCAAAGACTTCCGAAAATGAATTCATCGGTGTCAATTGTGGAATCATGGATATGTTTGCGGTTGGCATGGGATCCAAAGACCATGCACTGTTCCTCAATTGCCACACCCTCGAACACAAAAGGGTTCCGATTGTGCTCGCCGGCTTTAAGCTTGTGATCGCCAACACAGGAAAGTCGCGAGGGCTTGCCGATTCGAAATACAACGAACGGGTAGCCGAATGTCAGCTTGCCGTGTCCTACCTAAGCCGGATCCATCCGGTTTCGCGACTGGGGGAGATAAGCTTCATGCAATTTTTTAAAATCCAGGACCAGATTCCCGATGAGCTGATCCGGAAACGGGCCCGTCATGTGGTCTCTGAAAACCAGCGGGTGCTAAATGCCGTTTCATGCCTGCTTAAAGGCGATCTGCAGCAGTTTGGAGCGCTTATGAATGCTTCCCACGAATCGCTCCGTGATAATTATGAAGTCACAGGTACCGAACTTGACACCCTGGTTGAGGAGGCACAGAAAATCAACGGAGTGCTCGGTGCCCGCATGACAGGAGCAGGCTTCGGCGGATGTACTGTTAATTTAGTCAGGGAGGACATTGTAGATTATTTTATTAAAAAGGTAGGAGAGGAGTACCTGAAAAAAACTGGTCTAACCCCGGTTTTTTACGTTGCTGAAGTCTCCGACGGCGTAAAAGAACTTCTCTAAACAGTTAGTTATCAACTATTAACTATTAACTATTAACTATTAACTATTAATTGGTCTTACCATGGGACACAAAGACAAAAAAGAGAAAAAAACCAAGAAGCACCTCGAAACTGATAAAGAAACGGTAATTGAGGCCAGGAGTCCTATTGCGGTAACCCGCGACCCTGAGGATGAGGGTCATGAGAAGTTGCCAAGCCACTTCTACGAGGAAGAGCTTTCAAAACTTCAGGTCGAACTGGTTAAACTCCAGGAATGGATCAAGTACAAAGGGCTCAGGGTTGTTGTGCTGTTCGAAGGGCGCGATGCAGCCGGCAAGGGAGGCTCCATTAAGCGAATTACAGAAACACTCAATCCACGTATCTGCCGGGTCGTTGCCTTGGGTGTCCCCACTGAAAAGGAAAAGACCCAATGGTATTTCCAGCGTTATGTAACACATCTGCCGGCTGCCGGGGAAATGGTGTTATTCGACCGTAGCTGGTACAACCGGGCCGGCGTTGAGCGTGTTATGGGATTCTGCACAGAGGTCGAATACTGGGATTTCCTGCGCTCCTGTCCGAATTTTGAAACTATGCTTATCCGTTCAGGAATTACATTAGTAAAATATTGGTTTTCAGTGAGTGACA
>CAYHCQ010000255.1:0-2419 GCA_964355115.1 uncultured Prolixibacteraceae bacterium
AAGGTAACAAGGTAACAAGGTAACAAGGTAACAAGGTAACAAGGTAACAAGGTAACAAGGTAAAAAAGCGAAATTATGAAATTCAGCGGTAATTATTTTATTTTTGTGAAATGTAAAGCTATGAATTGGTGCAACTCTTAACTCATCACTCTTAACTCATCACTCTTAACTCTTAGCTCTGATGTTTGCAGATGACCTGAATAAAATTCCTATATTTTTCATCTTCGGACGACCGCGTTCGGGAACTACTCTGCTCACTACTCTGTTCAATGCCCATCCGAATGTGCGGATCGCCCCTGAGTTTCCTGTCATGCTGTTCCTCTATCAACGCTACAGGAGGGTAAAAAAATGGGACGAAGCCACGATCCGCTCGTTTGTCGATCATGTGTTTTACTTCTCCAAATATAATCTCCGCAGGGTCGAGACGATGAAACTCGATAAGGAAAAGATCATTGTTGAACTATTGAAGTATAAGGAGGTCGGCTCTGTCCGGCTTTTTTTAAAGAGCATTAACTATTACGCTTACTCGGTATTCAGCAAGGAGGAGACCCTCTGGATTGGCGATAAAAATCCCGTCTACTCCATCTCTGCCAACCGTTTCCGTAAGATTTTTCCCGAAGCCAAATTCATCTGCATCATCCGCGATTACCGCGACAATTTCATCTCCATAAAAAAACTTGCCGAGAAAGAGGTGGCGGTGGAAGCTCCTCAACTGAGCCTTCAGGTTGGCCGCTGGCGCTATTTTACCAGTCTGTTCCTTCGTTTGAAACGCCGCTTTCCCGACAGGTTTTACGTTCTGCGATATGAAGACCTGGTGACCGAACAGGAGGCCACCGTGCGCTCCCTGTGCGATTTCCTGGGTATTGCCTACGACCCCTCGGTTTTCAGGTTTCATGAGAAGAAGGAGGAGACCGTGAATACCTTTGGCGCCTTTATCTACGAAAAATTTCATGAGAACCTGATGAAACCGATCAGCACCACACGGATGAACACATGGCAGAATGTACTTACGGCAGAAGAGGTCAGGATGGCCGACCAGATCGCCGGAAAATATGCCGACAAGCTGGGTTATGAAAGGCAGCACAAGGCATTCAACCTCTGGCTGTTTTTTAAATCGGCCCCGATGCTGGCATATAACTATATCCTGCTGATGGTGATGGTCTTCGGCACCTACCTTCCCTACAAGGTGAGCCAATGGTGGTTCCTGAAAATGCTGATCCTGCTGAAGATCTACATGAAGGTCTTTGGAAAGAAAACGGTTTACAGGGATTGACCTGGGGTTGGCAGAACAGGACTGATCCGGCGGTCGTCGAACTCCCCGTTAACATACCGTTGCATCAGTTTATAGCGCTGTATTTTGCCACTTGAGGTTTTCGGAACTTCATTCGATTTAATCAGCACCATCTCATCCACGGTAATGCCCAGGTTGCTGCGCAGCAAAGCCCTCAGCCGGGAGAATATCTCGTCAGCTTTCTGCTCCGGAACACCGGCAAGGAATGCAATCACGCTGTCGTGTCCGGTATCCCTGTTGGTAATGCCTCCAAAACAGACTTTCCCATAGCTGATCTCGGGAAGGTTGCACGACATGGTTTCGAGGTCATTTGCAAAATAATTCCTTCCGTTCTTAAAGATGATATCCTTCTGGCGTCCGCTGATGTAGAGGCTCCCTTCAAAAAAGAACCCGATATCGCCCGTGCGCAGCCATTCTCCGCAAAAAGCAGCCGAAGTTGATTCCGGTTTGTTGTAATAACCCTTCGTAATAGCATCTCCTTTAAGCTGTATCAGCCCGGCGCAACCATCTTTTAAAGGCCGGTCCTTTTCGTCTGCAACACGGATTTCAACATCATTCAGTGCAACGCCAACCCCTGATAACAACCTTGCGTCCGGATCAGAAGGATCAACCGGTTGGGCTATGTTTTCGCGGTCAAGCAGGGTGGATTTAAACGCCACGATAACCGAAGGCCTCATCAGCGGCGTAAAGGAGATCGCCAGGGTAGACTCTGCCATGCCATAAACAGGCATCATCGCCTCGGGCCTGAAACCATGGGGCTTCAGTGATTCGATGAAATCCAGCATGATTTTGACAGAAATTGGCTCGGCGCCGTTCAGCAGTGCTTTCATTCCGGAAAAATCCCAGTCAGGCGTTGATTTGCTGCGTTTCAGATGCCTTAATACCAGGGCCAGAGCGAAGTTCGTACCTCCCGAAATGGCCATATTATGTTTCCCCATCAGGTCGAGCCACAATCCGGGTTTCATGATAAAATCGATGGTCTCAACCTGAAATTGATAAGTTAAACCATATAACGGTGTCAGATGGTAACCGATAAGTCCCATGTCGTGAAAAAGCGGCATCCAGTTGCCTATGTTGTCGGGGTGATGAATGTCAAGCCCGTTGCGGATTGCTTCCAGTTTCACCATC
>CAYHCQ010000256.1:0-2379 GCA_964355115.1 uncultured Prolixibacteraceae bacterium
CCAGTTTCGCCCCTTCATCGAGCTTGGTTATGGGGATGGAAGAGGTATTGGTGAAAAACCAGGGTTTCTTCTTGTTGTTCACATTGATCTGGGAAAAGATGCTCACCTTCAGCTTCGGGTCCTCTTTAATAGCCTCAAAAACAAGGGTGGAATCATAGGCCGATTCAAGCCGAGTGGTTGTGCGCACCAGGCTGAGTACATCGAAAATATACTGTTCGATGATCTGTCCGTTTTCGATCAGGTCCTTGCGGCCGGCATACACCTTACGCAGGGCTACAACCTTCTTTTCGGCCATCTTGAGAACCTGTGCACGGAGGTATTTCATAACACCTGCCAGTGCTTCGTCGGAAACATCAATGGCATTCAGTACAAATGCCTTGCCTTTGTTTTCGGGTTTCAGGCTGAGGTCAGCCATTTCAACTGCCGTCAGCAGCAGAATTCCGCTGCCCATCTTCCCGGCAGCGCCCAGCACCGAAACATGCTGTAATCGTTCGTCATAAGTCATATGGATACTATTTAGAATATTTGTTGTTCACTTGTCCGCTTGTCCGCCTGTCCGCCTGTCCACTTACTCACCAATTGGGTTTACGTTTCTCCAGAAACGCCTTCATCCCCTCCTGCGTTGGGGCTTCAGCGAAAAGCTTTCCGAACTCAACGGCCTCCATTTCACTGGCCTTCACAAAATCCATCCCGATTCCCTGGCGAACCACTTTCTTGGATACGGGAACTGCCTGTGAGCCATTGGAGGCCATGCGGGTGGCGAGTTTCATCACCTCCTCCATGAGCATTTCCGGTTCGGTGAGTTTCTGCACAAGTCCAATCCTCAGCGCATCATCGGCAGTAATTGTATCCGCAGTGAGCATCAGGTAAAGGGTATTGCCCAGCCCCGTAAGCCTTAACAGCCGCTGGGCACCGGCATAGCCGGGGATCAGCCCGAGGTTAATTTCAGGTTGTCCGAATTTGGCCAGTTTGCTTGCGATCCGGAAATCGCAGGCCATGGCCAGTTCACAGCCTCCGCCCAAAGCAAATCCATTGATGGCCGCAATAACAGGTATTCTCAGCTGTTCGAGCCGGTCAAAGGTCCTCTGCCCCTTCACCGAAAACTGGTATCCCTGCTCCTGGGTCATTCCCGACATCTCAGCAATATCGGCACCGGCCACGAAGGCTTTTCCTTCGCCGGTGAGGACGAGTACCTTCACATCATCACGCCCCGAAATATCATCAAGGAGGTGGTTCATTTCGGCAAAAAAGGCGGAGTTTAACGCATTCAGAGCCGCCGGGCGGCTGAAGGTCACCACTGCGATACAGTTGGCGATCTCGATTTTCAGTATCTGGTATTCCATTGTTAATTATTTAACATTCAATTTTTATTCGGCGGAATAAATGTATGAAAAAATATTAACGGAATAAAGTTCAGGTTTGAAAATTACTGTAACAAAAAAACTGGCCAGTGGAAATGATTTAATCAGCCGACCGGCAAATCCTGAAACCCACAAAACCATACCGGCAATCGGGGTTCCCCTTGCCACGGTCGGTGACCCTGAGGCCCGACGAATCATAGTACCAGCTGCCGCCCCGCATCACACGAAAATCGCCGGTAGCAGGGCCCTGCGGATTTTCCGTCGGGCTTACCGAATAATAGTGGGGTTCGAAATAATCGGAGCACCACTCATAAACATTCCCGGTCATGTCGTAAATGCCCAGTTCATTGGGCTTCTTTTGGCCGACCCCATGTGTTTTGCTGTCTGAAAAACCGACAGTCCAGCCAACAGACTGCGGGGTGTTTCCTCCGCTGTACTTGTAACCCTTTGTCAGTGATCCTCCCCGTGCGGCATACTCCCACTCCGCCTCGGTGGGCAGGCGGTAATTCAGTCCGGTAAGTTCATTGAGCCGCCTGAGGTACTCCTGAACGTGAAACCACGAAACCCGTTCCACCGGACAGCTATCGCACCCCGGGAAAAAGTTCTCCATTCCTCCCGGTCCCATCACGGATGCGTACTCTTTCTGGGTTACCTCGTATTTCCCGATAAAAAATGAATTCAGATTCACGGTATGAGCAGGCCGCTCGCTCTCAACAAGGCTTCCCATCCCCATTTTAAAGGTGCCTCCTGCAACAAATACTGTTTCAGGAATCTTTACATTTTGATTCGCTGAAGAATGCAGTGTGTCCGTAACCGGCACCTGGGCAGCATGCAGGTTTTGAAACAACAGGAGGAACAGACATGGCGCCACTCTATTCATAGATCCCGCAAATTTTACTTCACAAGCTGTGAAAGTAAAAAATTCCGGCCCCGCCTGCAAATACAATCGTTAAAACAGTAATAAAAAAGGTTATTTCTCAATCTTCACCAGCTCCTTGAACAACTGATGGTTACTCTT
>CAYHCQ010000257.1:0-2377 GCA_964355115.1 uncultured Prolixibacteraceae bacterium
ACTGGCGGCTAACGGGGACAACTCTTTACGTAACCCTGGAGCCTTGCGCAATGTGCGCAGGTGCGTTGGTGCAATCGAGGATAGACACCCTTGTTTATGGAACGGTGGATAAAAAGGCAGGGGCGTGCACTTCAGTTATGAACCTGGTGCAGGAACCCCGGTTTAACCATCGCCTGAATGTTATACCAAATATCCTTGCCGAAGAGTGCAGGCATTTGTTACAAAATTTTTTCCTCCAAAACTGCCGGAGATGAACGAATGTAGCCCCAGAGGGGCGGCCTGTTTGTAGAAATGGAATTAAAACACAAAAAAGAGCTCCGTAGGAGCGACCTGATGTAAGCTTTCTGCTGAACGATGAGTTGCATATTTGTTTGACAAGTAAAATATCTTGAGGCAGGAGAGGTGCCAGAGTGGTTGATCGGGACGGTCTCGAAAACCGTTTCTCGCTTAACAGCGGGACGTGGGTTCAAATCCCACCCTCTCCGCCAGTTTCCATTAATACAATGTTTTTGTAGCGTCTAAAAACTGTTATGCCGAATAAAAAGCAAATTCAGATCGGAGAGAGCATGAGTGAATTCGCAGCCAAAGGAAGTCAGCGCTGGCTTCAAGTGGCTATAGATCAACAGCGAGCAATCATTGATTCTGAATTTCAAAGAGAACTTGGTCTGTCCCCAAATAATGCTATTGATTGGGTATCGCCTCTACGCGCCGATCAGTTCAAAGAATATCGTGACATGGAGGCATTGCGTCGGCTCGGTGTTCAGTCGTTAAGCCATCGCAAACTAAGCGAGTTCTGGCCAAATCGCGGTCCGGTCTGGGATGCTTTGGCCAGAACGACATCAGGCGAACTAATCTTCGTGGAGGCCAAAGCTCACATTGCGGAAGTGGCTTCTCCAGGATCCAAGGCAAGCCCGAATTCCCTTGAACTCATTAAACAAAGCCTTGCCGAAGCCAGACGATTCTATGCTCCGAAGGCCACCGCTGAGTGGTCGGGAACTTTCTACCAATATGCAAATCGGCTGGCGCATCACTACTTATTTCGAAAGCTGAACCAACTTCCGAGTCATCTGGTCTTTCTCTACTTCATCAATGCCGACGACGTTAGTGGCCCTGGTTCAGAGCTGGAATGGCAAGGTGCGACACAGATGCTTCATGCGGTGTTGGGTCTTGCATCCAGAAAGCTGTCCGAAGGCGTGCATGAGGTATTCCTTGATGCAAGCTTGCTAAATAAATGATAAAATCAGGGCATAACAAAGCAATCCAGCGGACGGCAAAAGACCACGCCGCTGATTTCAAACGTTGCACGTTTAAAAAGGGTTGACAGAATAGAGACGCATGCAATGCGTCTCTACATTAACATCGACGACAGGCTAAAGTTGTCGTCAAAGGTCTCATTCAAAGGAGAGGTGTCAGAGAGGCCGAATGAGCGCGCTTGGAAAGCGCGTATACCGACAAAATCGGTATCGCGGGTTCGACTCCCGCCCTCTCCGCCAGTTTACATAAAAGGCCGTGCTAGATGGGGAGCTAGCGGTTCCCTGTAACCTGCAACCCGCTACAGCAGGGTCGATCGCCTTTCGGAGGGCATTCTGACTATTGATTTTATCCATGTGAGTGGTGTTGACGGTTGGGTCTCATGCAATAAGCGCGTTGCAAACCTGGTCAGATGCGGAAGCAAGCAGCCATAAGCAGTTGCCTTATGTGCCGTGAGTTTGCCTGGCCTGAGCTTACAGCGTGGATATATTAATAGGAAGGTGAACGATGGAAGGTGCACGGCCGTTTTATGAAAAGTGGAGAAGTCTATTGCCGTAACTCACATAATAAAGTATAATAACGTGGTTTAGTTCATCGTGAAAGGATATCCGCTCATGTCGTATGTCGTCTTAGCACGCAGATATCGCCCTCAAACCTTTGAGGATATCGTCGGGCAAGTCCCCATTGTAACAACCCTCAGAAATGCTATCCGGACAAACAGGGTCGCTCACGCCTACTTGTTAGCGGGGCCGCGAGGGGTAGGAAAGACTTCAATGGCGCGCATTTTATCAAAGGCGCTGAACTGCCAACACGGCCCTACAGAGACGCCATGCAACGTCTGCGACATCTGCAGGCGCGTTTCTGATGGAACAGACATCGACGTACTGGAAATAGACGGTGCATCCAATCGGGGGATTGATGAGATTCGAAATATCCGGCAAAACGTAGGGTATGCCGCATCGCGGGCGCGCTACAAAATTTACATCATTGATGAGGTTCACATGCTGACGCGTGATGCCTTTAATGCGCTTTTAAAAACCCTTGAAGAGCCGCCGCCGCATGTTAAATTTATTTTTGCAACAACAGCGGCCAGCCGCCTTCCGGAAACAGTGCAGTCCCGGTGCCA
>CAYHCQ010000258.1:0-2270 GCA_964355115.1 uncultured Prolixibacteraceae bacterium
TGTGACCCTCTGCTTGTAAGGCAGATGCTCTGAACCGGCTGAGCTATGCTCCCTCGATTGCGGCTGCAAAGGTAGAAATTATTTAATTACTTCGGAAGTGTGCCGAAGAATTTTTTGATACTCCTGTGAAACTTGTGGATTCCCTTTACCGGCTCGGTATGCATGAGTATGCATTGCTTAACGACCAGGTTAACTTTATGGGAAAGGGCAAAGTCGATCGCCTCCTTTGTTTCCGAGAACTGCTGGATCCAGATGTTGTCGATACCTTTCGCAATTGCCTCCGAAACTACGCTGCCCGTCTGTTTCTTCGGGGTAATGACAAGCAGGTGTTTCACGTTCAGGGGCAACGAACTGATGTTGTGAAAACAGGGTATTCCATTGATCTGGTCGGCATTGGGGTTGATGGGGAAGACTTCAAATCCTTTCTCCTTCAGTTCCTTCATCACGGTGTGGCCGAATTTCTTTGGGTCCCGGGAAACGCCGGCAATAGCGATTTTACGGGAGGAGAGGAACTCCTCTATCGATTTAAGTGTAGCTTTCACAATCTGGTATTTGAGGTTGAAATGTGCGGATAAAATTATAAAAAAAAATACACTTGCAGCTTCTTACTTTTAATCCGTTCCGGGAATCAGATGACCTGTACGAAAGCTTAAACCTTTCGGGATATCTGAAATGATACCTGAAGATTATCCTCCAGGGGAAATATAGTTGTCAAAATGCATGCAAACTTCGGATGAAAACTCTATTCCTGTCCTGGCCATCTCTAACCAGCTCTCTTCACCCAGCGAACGCAGCTCTTCGCGCGTAACGCTGTTCTGAACCAGCCACCATATAATCCCGGCGTTAAAAGCATCGCCGGCGCCAATGGTACTCACCGGGTTTATTGACGGCACCCCGACGGAAAAATGGCCTTTACCGGTCATGATCTCAACATCCTGGCGGTTCCTGGTGAAGATCAGTTTACTGCAACCCGACTCCTGCACAAACCGGTAGGCTGAAACGCGATCTGTTGCACCTGCAATAAGCGAAAAATCTTCATCCGAGCCACGTACAATATCGGCCATGGAAATGTTCTCGCGAATCCACGGAAGTACCCGGTCAAGTTCACCGAGATGGGGTCTTCTGAAATTGGGATCGTAAATGATCAGCGCTCCCGATTGTTGTGCACGCCTGATGAATTTCGTGATCGTGTCGCGGATTCCGGCAGTTATTGCATAAAATGATCCGAAGAGTACAATGTCTCCCGCACCGGTTTCAGGGAACTCCTGGTTTAGCCGGGTTGCCGGAAATATCTTGTAAAAAGAGTAGTCGGCATCCCTTTTCTCATCCAGGAAAGCCAGGGCCAGCGCAGTTTTACCATCGCTGTACCGATGAACATACCTGGTTGAAACGCCATTCTTCTCCAGGAACTCTGAGATGATCCTGCCAGGGCGATCCTCTCCGAAATCGCTGATGAAATTCACCGGGATGCCCGACCTGCCCAACGATACCGCAGTATTCAGCATGGCTCCGCCCGGAGTGGCCGCCACCGGCTTCTCATCACTGAAGATGATGTCGAGTACGGTTTCTCCGAGGGTGTAGACGTGCATTTAATATTCAATCTCCAGATCCAACTCCTCCCTGAGGGTTCGCAGGGCGGGGTTCTTTTCGGCCATCTTTTCATACTTCTCCTTGTCGGTGTAGGGTTTCAGGGCGCGTTGCGTATCGGCGACCGTCGTTTCAAGCCTGATCTTATAGTTATTCAGCCGCGACCGCAGGAACTCCATCAGTTCTGCCTTCTTCTGGAACAGCTCATCTTCAACAACCTTATTATCGAGGGTGAATTCGACAAGCCAATCCTCCTTAAGCCGGGGGCGAAAGTTCTTTAACGTTGAAAAGAGATGGGGGAAGCCGGTTCTCAGGGTGTCGGCATACTCATCCCAGAGCATGATCAGTTCGGCCTGGGTAAATGGTGATTCGGCCTGCGAACGTCCGTTCTCATCGTCGGCTCCCGGAACCTCCTTTTTTGCAACGGGCTGTTTGATTGATATGGAACTGGTGAACTCGTCCCTGATGTCTTTCATCCTCACTGCCACAGGAGAACCCTGAGGCTTTGTAACAGCAGGCGCACTCTGAGGTTTCATAGGAGCAGACGTACTCACCGGCACTACCGGTGTTGCGACAACATGTCCGCCCGTCCGCCCGTCCGCCTGTCCGCCCGTCCGCCCGTCCGCCTGTCCGCCCGTCCGCCCGTCCGCCTGTCCTCCCGTCCGCCCGTCCGCCAGCTCACA
>CAYHCQ010000259.1:0-2214 GCA_964355115.1 uncultured Prolixibacteraceae bacterium
GTCGTAGTTGATATAGCTGTATGTTCCGAGAAATCCGTACTGAGGTGTCCTGATCGCAGCCTTGAATCCATTCTTCCGCAGTCCGAATGAACCAAACTGGTTCAACGAGGTGAACGAAGACCGGGTGAATCCGATATCGTTGAAAAAGCTGGCGACCCCGCCCGGAGCGTTCGTATAAAGGGAAGATGCATTGCCTTTAACTACTTCAATCCGGCCGATGGCATCGAAATCGAGCGCTTCCAGCCGCGTCTGGCCATCGGGTTCCGATTCCGGGATGTCGTCGAGCAGAATACGGATGCCCCGCACACCGGAGTTTGAACGGCTGCCAAAACCACGAATCGAGAAGCGGACATCGTGGGTTCCGTAACGCGACTGAAGGAAGAGACCTGGCACCGACGAAAGCATGTCATTGGCGCCGATCTTGCGATCATACTTGTAATTTACAAAATTGATGCGTGATACTGAATAGGGGATGTCGATGATCCGTTTCGATACACGCGTTGCGGAGATCACTACCTCATCAAGTTGTCTGTACAGAGTGTCGAACTGGAGGTTTGTAGTATCGGCAGGCCTGATATTTTGTGCGGAAGCGAGGTTGTTCGACAGCACCATCATCAAAAGAATAAGTGTCGGGCAAACTGCACTCCGGAATGATCTTGTGAAGGGTTTCATGGTTCAGAATATTCATTTCACCAGTCCGCCAAATTTACGAAGAAATGAGGGGAAAGTGACCACTATTTCCTGACATTAAAGACGATCGCTGCGATTACCCCGGGAATCCAGCCGCAGATTGTGAGTATCAAAACCAGCAGGATGGCGCCGCAACCGCGGTCGAGTACGGCAAGGGGAGGGAAAAGGATGCAGATAAGAGCACGGAAGAGACCCATGAGAATGATATCGGAAAGGCAAATTTAAGCGATTAAGTCCTTATATTTGCCAATAAATAAACGGTTTTATGAAAACAAGTCAAATGCCCGCATCCCTCACCCTCCTGTTTCTGCTATTCATGGTTTCGGTGAACGTTATGAGTCAGAGTGGTGAACCCTGGTCGGAGAAAGATCTGATGCAACCAGCTGCCCTGGCAAGCATGATCAACAACACAAAATCTGCAAAGCCTGTAATTCTCAACATAGGCCCTCTGGCCGATATCAAAGGTGCTGTAAACATTGGTTCAACCAACGATAAAGCGAACCTTGAAAAGATGAAGAAGGCTCTTGCAGCCGTGCCTAAGGATAAAATGGTGGTGATCTACTGCGGATGCTGCCCGTTCCGTAACTGTCCGAACATCCGGCCGGCATTTGCATTTCTGAAGGAGCAGGGTTACAAGAGCCCCCGCCTGCTCAACCTGCCGCAAAACCTCAAGGTTGACTGGACCGATTACGGCTACCCGCTCGACTAAACCCGCCTTACGGTTTACCGGTTACTGTGATTATTTCTTAATGAACATACCGTCTTTGATTATTGCCTTTACTGTTGTCTTTGCAAAGGTATAAGCCAGCTTGTCGGTGCCGCCATCCAGTGTGCCGCTAAGCTGCAGGGCCCATTGCTCATCAAGGGATGCTCTGTTGTAGAAATAGACGCTCATTTTCACGTCGGTAACTACCTTGGCGCCTCCCGAAATCGGGACACTTGCACCTGCATAACCGCCATACATGCCAACCCCGACACCCACGCTGACTGTTGAGGTGTTCTCAACACGTTTTTCGGCTCCGTTCACCGAATAGGCCAGGAGGGCATCCACCTGAAGTGAGTCGGCAATGACAAGAAAAGCCTCCCGAGTTAACCCTTCGGCATCTTTGATATGCGAATGGGCCGGGATGGCGACAATCCCCTTGTCGTTCAGCAATTTTACCGTATAGTCTTCGAGTTGCCGTTTCGCATTAATATCCGATACCCTGGCAAGTACCATTACCTTCCGGTATGGTTCCGGCTTATATTCGGGATCTTTCCAGGGGGCTTGTGCCATGGTGGCTGACTGCAGCAAAACGATGCAGCAAAATGCGATCAGGAGTTGTTTCATTTTTTTTGTGGTTATCAAATTTTCACTGCGAATATACCGAGATTTCAGGAAAGGTAATTATGCTTTGTTTACCTGAAATAGTTGTCCAATATCCCCAATAGCTCCTCAAATGAACTATAATCTGCCACTGTTACATCCGGGCAGCCTGATATCATGGCAGAAACTCTCTTCTCATCCCGGATCCGGTACAGGCA
>CAYHCQ010000260.1:0-2192 GCA_964355115.1 uncultured Prolixibacteraceae bacterium
CCGGCTGGCCATCGGGGCCATGGGGCTCGGATTAGAGCAGGGTGCATTCGAAATGGCGCTGAGTTATGCCAGGTCCCGCAAACAGTTCGGCAAACCCATCGCCCAGTTCCAGGTGAACGCCTTCAAGCTGGCCGACATGGAAATTAAGATCGAGCTGGCACGAAACCTCCTTTACAAAGGCGCCTGGCTTAAAACCAACAACCAGCCCTACGAAAAAGAGGCCGCCATGGCCAAACTATACTGCTCTGAAATTGCCCGCGAGGTGGCCGACGAAGCCGTTCAGCTTCACGGCGGTTACGGACTCATGAAAGATTACCCCATCGAACGCTTTTACCGCGACCAGCGCCTCCTCCAGATCGGCGAAGGTACCTCCGAAATCCAGCGGATGGTCATTTCGCGGTATATCGGGTGTTTTGAATAAAACAACAAGGGGCGACCGGCAGGTCGCCCCTTGTTGTTTAAGTAGGTTGAGTATTATAACCAGAGATACACCGTTCCTGAATTACCGTTCTTGGTCCAGTCGAGTTTGTATTTGGTCGGACATTCGCTGTCGCCGATGGGTTCGTTGTTGCTGTTGTAGCCGAAGGTGATTAAGGCCGACTTGCCATCGGAGGGGATGGTGTGAAGTTTAACACCCGAACATGGATCCCAGCCGCAGGTTTGCTTGTGTACAACCGACTGCTGGATCTGGGTGTAGAATGCATCGCCCTGGCGGTTTAATCCCCAGACAACGAGGTTTGAATTGCCACCTGCCTGACCAAGTCCATTTACCGTAAGAACTAGATTCATCATGGTACCGGTATAGGTCTTCTGACGATCCACATTCCAGGTACGGGTGGTTCCGTCTTCAAAGGTAACACTCATGGCACCCCAGGTGTGATGAACGATCGAGGTGAGGGTATTGCCAAGCATCCAGAAGTGGCCACCGGTAACATTCTGGTGGGTTTTAATTCCGTTCAGAATGATGGTCTTTCCCGTGGAGACCTTGGTAATGGCAAAGTTGATGTGTTGCACGATTACTCCGGCACCCTCTTCGCCCCATTGCATTCCGACACGTTTTTTGATTATTACCTGGCCCGTACGGAATTTAGTCTCGCTGCAGTTCAGCCCGTTGTAGGTAATGTAAATGGTGATGGTGTCGTTGGCAACAGCCGTGGAATCGATGGTGGCGTTGCAGGGAAACATGCTGGTTGATTTCAGATTGCCCCCGGATAAAATGAGGTTCACATCGATCATGGCTTCATCGGAAGCTGCCTGGAACTGGTTTTCGTCACCAGCGAGCTGCTGGATGTTGGAGGGATCTACATTGTTGTTGTCTTTCTTTTTGTTGCAGCCCGTGAGCGCGAAGCCTGCAACGGCAAGGAAGAGGACTGTCAGCCGGATCAGTTTTGAAGTTTTCATGGTGGTTTTGTTTTTAGTTATTGACTGTTTTTTGGTGTTTTCTGAAGAGTATACACATGAAACAGGATCCACCCCTATATGAAGGATAAAAAAATCATGGAGTAACCGTCACCGACAGGGAGGTCATGGCCGAGGCTCCGAAAAATCCGGCTGCTCCGCTGCTCATGTTGGTGGAGACATTGGCCGGTGCCGAGTTGAAGAATCCGCCGCTCCAGCTGGTTTCGAGCAGCATCTCACGCATAAATTCAGCATGTTCGGCCGTGAGTGAATACCGTCGTTCCTCTATGATAGTACCTGCCGGAAAGGAGACCGCCTCTATCGCAGGGGCGAATATCTCGCTCACATCTAGGGTTGGCAGGGTGTAAAAGAGCAATCTTGCCCTGCATAAGGTAGAATCGGTTTGTTCATACCCGGGAACGTGCGACCAGTCGATGAGCAGTTCCCACATAGCCGGTTTTACGGTGCTGAAGGCGCTGGCCACATAGTCGACATGGTAAAGATTGTCGTCACTGTTTTTTGCCCAGGTGAGCGCTGCAAACTCCGATCCGGGAACCATGGAGGCCTTGGCCGAGTAGATCCGGCTTTCCGAAGAGATAAAAAGGGAATAGGTATTTCCGGTACCGGCGATAAATGTCGGGCTGGTGAGATATTTTCCCGATCCGGCAGGTTCCTCGGTAAGTTCCCAGGAGGAATCGGGTGAAGAGATACGCACAACGGCGCCAGAAACCGGCTCAGGAACAGCATTCAGCTTCGTGACCGGGTAGGCAAGTGTAACGGTCTGTTTTCCCCTG
>CAYHCQ010000261.1:0-2009 GCA_964355115.1 uncultured Prolixibacteraceae bacterium
CTCAACCAGCAGTCGATGGACAAATTCGAGAAGACGGTGAAACCGGGCGGACTCCTGATCTACGACCCAAACGGCATCACACACCATCCCGAGCGCAAAGACATCAATATCTATTCTATTGAAGCTGCCGATGAAGCTGCTAAACTGGGCCTCGCCAAAGTATTCAATATGATCGTTCTGGGCGGATTCCTCAAACTGAAACCCCTCGTAGCCCCCGAATACCTGCACAAGGGTCTTGAAAAATCACTTCCTGCCAGACACCACAAACTGATCCCCGAAAACGAAAAAGCTGTCGAGATCGGAAAAGGGCTGCTGAAGGCGGTACAGGTGCTGAACTAGCGGACGGGCGGACGGGCGGACAGGCGGACAGGCGGACAGGCGGACAAGGTGTTAAAAAGCGAAGATATTAACCTGAAGGAGTTTCTTGATCATCAGGTTGAGAAATTCAATTCATCGGATTTTATTTCCGACGACCCGATCTCAATTCCCCATCGTTTTTTAAAAAAGCAGGACATAGAGATCGCCGGATTTCTCACAGCGACCCTGGCGTGGGGTAACCGAAAAAGCATCCTTTCCAGCGCTGGCCGGCTGATGGGGACAATGAACAACGCCCCGTACGACTTCATAGTAAATGCTAAACCTGCGGATTTCAAGCCTTTCCTGAAGTTCGTTCACCGCACCTTCAACGGCGACGACTGCCTCTATTTTCTCTCTGCCCTTCAGAATATCTACCGTGAATATTCCAGCCTGGAGCCGCTGTTTTACTTCATGAACCCGAATGGAGCAGCTCACGGCATACATCAGTTCCGGGAGGCATTCCTTCAAACAGAACACCTGAAGCGGTCGGAGAAACACCTGGCCGACCCACTGGCCGGTTCGGCCGCCAAACGCATCAACATGTTCCTCCGCTGGATGGTGCGCAACGACGACCGGGGTGTTGATTTCGGATTATGGAAAACTATCTCACCCGCCAATCTGATCTGTCCGCTGGATGTACACTCCGGAAATGTTGCCCGCAGATTGGGACTGCTGTCCAGACAGCAGAATGACTGGAAAGCTGCAGAAGAGCTCACGGCACTATTGAGGCTTATGGATCCGGCCGACCCGGTGAAATATGATTTTGCCCTGTTCGGGTTGGGGGCGACAGGCAAACAAACCGGCGGTCAGAAAGGCAGAGGAGTAAAATAATAAGTCATGCGAACGGGATGGTGCAAGAATATTTGGTAAATTTATCCGTTCAAGGTAAATATTTAAACATGGAAACCAATTCCAAATCCAGGTTCAAAACTGCTGACGAATACATTCTCTCCTTGCCAGAAGAGGTGCAGGTACTCATGGAAGAATTGCGGAAAACAATAAAGCAGGCAGCACCGGAAGCGCAGGAGGTGATCAGCTACAACATGCCTGCATTCAGGTTTCATGGCATACTGGTCTATTATGCCGCACACAGGGAACATATCGGATTCTATCCGGCAGATGCCACCTTCAGTGAAGTATTTAAGAAGGATATCGCCGGCTTTTTCACCTCCAAAGGAACAATACGGTTTCCATTCGGTCAGCCCATCCCCCACGACCTGGTAAAAAAAATCGTGCTATACAGGGTAAAGCGCAATTTGGAAAAAGCAGCTTTAAGAGGAATAAAAAAACAGGCTGGAGGAGGATATAAATGAGGAATATTTACTTTGCCGGCTCCATCCGTGGCGGACGAGACGACCGCGAATTGTATGCGAAAATCATAGGTTATCTGCAGAACTTCGGTGAAGTGCTAACGGAGCATGTCGGTCTCGGGAATATCACCGAAATGGGAGAAACCGGCATGAGTGAGCAGGAGATCTACCGTCGCGACATAGCCTGGTTGACATCCGCCGATGTGGTAGTCGCTGAAGTTTCGACTCCGAGTCTTGGTGTTGGCTTTGAGATAGCAATGGCCGCCGGTCTGAAAAAAGAGATTTTGTGCCTGTACCGGATCCGGGATGAGAAGAGAGTTTCTGCCATGATATCAGGCTGCC
>CAYHCQ010000262.1:0-2007 GCA_964355115.1 uncultured Prolixibacteraceae bacterium
TGTTTTTGCTTTTCGCTCAGACCGCTGGGTCTCCCAATGTCATTTTTCACACTCAATTTTCTGTAAATCATTTCTTTACAATTTTTGTTGTTTTGTAATATGCAGATAACGAGGCGTTTGTGACTTTGTTGTAAAGGCAAGGTATAGGCAAGGGCCGGTTCCTGCACGAGAGCCGGTATTGTTCAGGCAGGCATCGAGTGGGAGACCCTATTTTTTGCACGATCTGGTACATGCCCCCAATGTTGAGTTGCTCGACTCTGATGGGTTTGCAGGAAGGCCTGGCGATATTATCCGCATCGTGTCGAGGCCGGGTGTAGCTTTCGAAAACGTAACAGTAAAGATTGAAGATTCGAAGTCGCGGGAACTGATTCACATACAGGCAATCCAGGAGCCGGATCCGAGATTCTGGTACTTCTTGTATTTCCCTCGCCACCGGTACGTGAACGATACCGGTATGTACAGGATCACCATCAGGATGAGCCGACTGGTTCGCAAGCCAATGATGACTGAGTGCGACCCCTACGAGCTTTCTCCCGACATGCTCCGCCGATATTACGGAATCGGGGAGGAGCCTGATTTATAACCATGGCTAAGTAGCGCGCTTTAGCATAATTAACCTAGTTTTTAACCTTAATTCAACAAGTTATGACAAAAGTAAAAGAGAACTTTCTCACAGAAGGGTTGTCGGGAAAGTATGGAAACAAGGTGGTCTTCCGTCAAATGAACGGACAAACAATTCTTTGCAGAAGGCCGCAGCGGTTCAGGCCCCCATCAGCCAACCAGCAGAACCACAAAGCGCTCTTCCTCGAGGCCGTGGACTACGCGCAGCGTGAGCTTCTCAAACCGGAGGTTAAGGCGGAGTACCGCAGGCTGGCTCCTCCGGGGGTTTCACCCTATAATATGGCAGTTGCCGACTTTATCTCTCCGCCTCATGTTGACCAGATCGATACCAGCGGCTATTCCGGTGTGCCCGGGGAAGAGATCACCATTTACGCTGTCGACAAAGTCAAGGTGAAACGGGTAACGGTAAAGATCGTTCGTGCCGATCAGAGCATCGTGGAGCAGGGACAGGCTGAACATGTAGCCGAAGGACGGTTGTGGGTTTACACTGCGACGGTTGAAAACAACGACCTTGCCGGATGTATGGTGACGGCCACGGCGGTGGATATGCCGGGGCATGAGGGCGAGGCTACTGTTACGTTGTAAAGAAGGAGTCACAGAGTGACAGAGTCACAGAGTCACAGAGAAAACAATTTATTAACCCTAACCTTAACTTTATTTTTATGGTAAAGAAGCCCATCAGGATTGGCAGGGATGCCAGGACGGGGAGGTTTATCCCCGTTCGAAAAGCAGGAAGACGCAAGGCCTCTGCGATCGTTGAAACGATTTCGCGGGAGAAGTAGCGTTGCCAAAGCGGGTTGCCGTAATGGCGACCCGCTTTACATTCTTTTTTTAAATGCAAAAAATTTACCGTTATGAGCGAAGAACCTTTGATCAGTCAACCCCTGGTGATGCTGCTGGCTGATTTTGTGCTGAGTCTTTTGGCAACCTGGATCCTGTTCCGTTTTCTCAAGTCGAACGCCTCCATCATACAACCCAAATGGAGGGCAGGGGGCGCCATTGCCGGGTTTATCCTGATATTCGGGATGTCGTTCTCCTTCTCCGACTCCTGGCTTTCGAAGTACATTTATACGACTCAACGGTTCAATGTGAGCGGAACGGTAATGCTCGACAAAGGCTACATGCACGACGGCACAACGGTTGAGGAGATGCCGCCGGCCACACATGCACTGTCGGAAAATGACGGCAACTATACGTTACAGGGTATCCGGTACGACGCCAGGAATATCACCGAGGTAACGGTCGCCTTCCGGCGCGAGGGTTTCATCCCTGTGAAACAGACCTTTGTCGAAGGTCATTTTACCATTGATTACGAAAAACTCCGGATTATTATACGGGATACGATGAGGCTGAAAAGGATTCCGCCGGCTACCCTGGTATCAGGTG
>CAYHCQ010000263.1:0-1987 GCA_964355115.1 uncultured Prolixibacteraceae bacterium
GGTCGGCTATCGAACAGGTTGCAGATATCCTCGGCGGTACCCCGGCCGCTTACGGTGATGCCACGGGTGGTATCATCAACGTTACAACCAAAGGCCCCTCCAAGGATTTTTCGGGCGGTGTCGACCTTCAGACCTCCCAATACCTTGATGCATTTGGTTACAACCGCCTGGGACTGAATTTCACCGGTCCGCTGATCTCCAAAAAAGATACAACCCGCGGCACCAAGACCCCGATCATGGGCTTTTTCGTTGCCGGGGACTTTATCTATCAGAAAGATCAGGCACCGGCGGCATTCTCCAGATGGAAGGTGACTGATGATATGCAGGACTATCTGAAAACAAATCCGCTGCGTCTTTACGGTCAGAGCCAGGCGGTTTTCTACAATGCTGAATTTCTGACCTACGACCAAATGGAACAGACGAAGAGTTCGTTGAACTCAGCAGGAACCAGCATAAACGTTTCAGGTAAGCTCGACTTCCGTATCTCCCCAACGATCAACCTTTCGCTCGGGGGTACTTTTTCATGGTACGACAGCCGCAATTTCAGTTTCGGCAACTCGCTGATGAACTGGAATTACAACTCCCATTCAACCGGGTATACGTGGCGTATCAACGGCAGGTTCACCCAGCGTTTCCCGACTGCTGCCGAAAGCAAATCGTTCGTAAAAAACATGTACTATTCACTCGGTGCCGACTTCACCCGCTCCTATGCGAAAAATGAAGATGCCGAACACAAGGATGACGCTTTCAGGTATGGTTATGTCGGTAGTTTTTCCACCCATACCATCAGGGCATATACCCCGAGTATATCCTATGACTCCGTTTCCGGGAAATGGGCGCATCTGCAGAATGGTACACGCGATACAATCGTGGTTTTCAAGGGTTCAGACATCAACCCCGAGTCGTCGAACTGGACAAACCAGTATTACGGCTTCTTTGATGACCCTACAGGTCACTATGAAAATATTGATGAGATTATCTCAGGCCGCGGTCTTGTAAACGGGCAAGGACCAACTGCACCTTATGGAATGTGGAACAACGTAGGTGCCCGATCCAACGGTTATGCCATGAGCACCTCCGACCAGATTGCCGTAAATGCTTCGTTTGCTGCCGATTTCGGAAATCATGAAATTCAATTGGGACTTCAGTACCAGCAGCGCAAGGCCTCGTCTTACAATCTAGCAGCCAGCGGTTTATGGGAGATCATGCGGGGAGGTACCAACGCACAATTAAAAGACCTTGATCTTGCAAACCCCCAGCTCGTTTACCGCGATGGCGTGTTTATGGACACAATCAATTACAACCGGAAATATGTACCGGTTTTGCAAAAGAATTTCGATATCAACCTGCGTAAAAAACTTGGCCTTCCGGTCGACGGAACCGACATGATCGATGTTTTTTCCTATGATTACTCAGGAAACACGATCAACTATTACGATCCTGAAATGAAGCTGCATACCGTGACGAACCAGCTTCCGATATTCTCGCTCGACATGTTCAGTGCCGATGAATTATTATACAATGGCTCACCAATCGTAGGCTATGCTGGCTATGACTATCTTGGGCATAAGCTGAGCGGTAAACCAAGTTTCGATGACTTTTTCTATGCCAAAGATGCCAGCGGAAACTATACCCGTCCGATCGGAGCCTATGAGCCGATCTACCTGGCGGGTTACATCCAGGATAAATTTGCCTTTAAAGATCTTATCTTTAACATTGGTCTGCGTGTCGACCGCTTCGATGCAAACCAGATGGTGCTGAAGGATCCTTACCTTTTCTACCCTGCAAAATCAGCAGGAGAGGTAACCGAAATGAACGGAGAGTCAGTCTTTCACCCGGGCAACATAGGTAGTGATTATATTGTTTATGTTGACGATGCAAATAACCCCTCATCCATCACCGGTTATCGCAGCAGCAATGTATGGTACAATGCAGAAGGCAGCCCGATCACCGACCCGGTGCGTATTCTCGACCGTGGTAACGGTGT
>CAYHCQ010000264.1:0-1872 GCA_964355115.1 uncultured Prolixibacteraceae bacterium
TCTTCCCGATCTCCGCAATCACGGACAATCTCCGCACAGCAATATCTTCAACTTTGCATCGCTTGAGGAAGATGTTCTTGAATTTGTGGAGGAACTTTCCCTTAATGATATGGTTTTGATGGGTCATTCGCTGGGGGGTAAAACAGCAATGTTTTTTGCCTTACACCATCCGCAGCTGCTGAAAAAACTTGTGGTTGTCGACATAAGCCTCCGGAGATCGCCTCCTTCGCCCGAACACCAGGAGCTGATCAACGCTATGCTGGCGGTTGACTTCAGTTCAGCCGTGTCACGGTCGGATGTTGAGAGGCAGCTTAAGCCTCATGTAAAAAGCGAGAAGCTGCGACAGTTCCTGCTCAAGAATGTTTACTGGCGCGACCGGAACAAGCTCGATTGGCGGTTAAATCTGACAGCCATCAACGAAAACCTTCCGGGGATCTTCGGGGGCGAAACCGATACCGGGGAATATAGCGGACCTGCATTGTTTGTGAGAGGGGCCCTGTCGCCTTATATCCGGGACGAAGATATTCCCGAAATAGAAAAAAAATTCCCCGGGGCCGAGGTGAAAACAATTGCCGGTGCCGGCCATTGGGTTCACGCTGATGCTCCCGGGGAGTTTTACGCAATCGTGAAGGAGTTCCTCGACCGCTGATCAGTAACGCACGATCTCGATCTTCGAAACAGCCGTTTTAACGGTAATATAGACTTTGTTCTTACTCGCCGCGAAATTGGGTGTCTGATAGAGTCCGTCGCCTTTTTTATCCAGCCCTTCAAACTCTTTGCTGACAAGGAAAGACTCCGACTTCACCTCAACTCCGGATGCCCTGGGAATAGAAACTTTGATGGAAGAAGCACCGGCATTGAAGGTCATTACAGTTTTGGGATTTTTCTCTCCGACTTTCATATCGATCGATGAAGCACCGGCATTGAATACTGTTGTATCGATGCTGTAATCCCTCAGGTCGAGTATGATCTCGGCAGCGCCAATATCGAAATCGAGATTCCACGATGGTTTTTCGTTGAGGGTGATGTCCACCTTGTTGCTTACATCCGACCGGCGGATGTGGGTCTTCTCCATTCTGAGGTTGACACACTTTACTCCGTTCGAGTCGCTGGTGGTAAGCGAATAGTTGCCTATATTACCTGTTTTGCTGAAGGAGAGAAAATCGGAAGTAACACCCTGGATGTTGAAGTTTCCGGCTGCAGCGACAAGTTTTAAAACACCTTTCCGCGACAGGGAATCGAAGGGTACGGTGAGGGTTTGGTCTTTTGAATTTTCAGCGTCGCTATCCTCATCGTCAAAATTCCAGTTGTTATCATTAATTGTATGATTATTAAAGAAGACCCAGGGCGACCGGTGGGTGAGACGATCGAAGAAAGCAATGGTAAATATCATTACCACCGCCAGCCCGGCAATCTTCATCCAGTCTTTGATGGGCAATATCGAGATCCCCCATAGTATGAGGATCAATGGCCAGAGGCTCCAGAAGGCACGCATGCCAAATTCAAGCACCCCAAAGTTGTTCAGCATAAAGAGCACCCCGATCGAAATCAGGATAAAGGCCCAGAAAACATGACGATATTTCATAACCATTGATTTTTAAGGTTTCTTGCCGGAAAAGGCATTGATAAGTAATCCGACACCAATTACAATAATGATAACAGGCCAGAGATCCCCGAAGTCGAAACCCGGGAAGAATTCATCGGCCAGAAAGAGTACCCCCAGCGTTATCAGCACAAGGCCGCCGACAAGGCTTCCCTTCTGACGCTTGCGGGCGGTTTCTGCTGCAGGTTGGGATACCGGTGAGGCAGTACCGGAAGGGTCATTGGCAGCTGCTGATGGCTGAGCCGGATCCTCCGGAGAAAGTGCAGATC
>CAYHCQ010000265.1:0-1732 GCA_964355115.1 uncultured Prolixibacteraceae bacterium
TTAGGACGTCAGGTTTTCATCCTGGTAACAGGGGTTCGATTCCCCTACGGGCTACCCAAAAGCGCTGATATTCAGCGCTTTATTTTTGATGTCCCATGGAAGCAGAAAGAATCACATATCATCCGGGCCGCACGACGGAAAATGCAGTATTTTCAATCCTCATTCCCACCTGGAATAATCTGCGATATCTTAAACTTTGTGTAGAAAGCATCAAAAAAAACAGCCGGTTCAATCACCAGATCATTGTTCATGTGAATGAAGGAAGCGATGGGACGCTGGGCTGGGATTTTTATCTCTGGGAAGAGATCGGTACCATTGGTCATAAGTTTTGCACTGTTTCCGGAACCAAAATTGAGCCCCTTCTTACGGCAAACACCTGCGCAATTGCACCCTGGAATTTTGGGTTGTCAGTTGAGGATTTCAGGGAAAAAGAGTTACTCGAAGCCTACGCAGAAATACCGTTCGCCGATTGGTGCGGAAGTAAATGGTACCCGCTGGCTGTTCACAGAAATTTGTGGAATCTTGTGGGTGGACTGAGCGTCGAATTTACTCCGGGCATGTATTCCGACCCTGATTTCATGATGAAATTGTGGCATGCGGGGGTGCGCTATTTCAAAGGTATAAGTAAAAGCAGGAGCTATCACTTTATTTCAAGGAGTGTGCGTCGCGTGAAAAAAAATAACGGAAGGAGACAATTTCTGAGAAAGTGGGGCATCAGCAATTCCACTTTCGCTAAATATTACCTGCACATGGGCGAACCGTTTCAAGGTTATCTCATGGTACTGTATTTGTCTGACCGCTGTAAATGCTCTTCAATCGAATAATAGGTGTAATGCAGAATATCTCCTCGATGAACCTGACACCATATTGCTCACAGATCAACCTGGTTCTGTCAGTAGAAAATGAATCGACAACAACAATCTCATCTGCAATTTCAGACACGGATTCGAGACATCGTCCGATATTCCTTTCCTCGTTAAATGTGATGATGACGACAGGTAGTTTTACCATTTTTTGTCCAATATGACCGGCATGAGAAGTCACGGAATGCGCCACCATAACGAGGTTAATGATTCTTGTTGTCGTGATGGCTGTTTTATGGGTTAAATATACGAAATTTGATGATTTTATGGCTGCTTGCTTGCAAAAACCCATTACCTTCAATCATTCAATCCTTCAATCAATCCCCCAGCCCATGCCGTCAAAAGCCGCTACCACCCGTTCGATCATCGCCACGATCGTCGAAAAAGCCACCCTTAAGCAGGAGGTGTATCACAAAACCCTCGGGATATTCAATTCCTTCAAGAAGGAGACCGAACTGCTGGTCATCGAAAACCGCGGGAAGGTCAAGAAAGCAAAGTTCCCGCTGCTGTTCGAATATACCGACCGGGGGGAGTTTGAGTTCAAGCTCAGTTTCGGGAGCGACACGCTGGTCTTTTTCATGCATTCCAACGTGTTCGAATTCCCGCGCCACCATGAGGTGATGAAGAGTTCGTATATCAGGGATGATAAGACCCGCTCGTACTGCGGTGTTATCCATATCTTCAACTTCCTGGCCGACTCGTTCAGGTATAACCGCACCGGCGATGTTGGGTACTGTATAGGCCGGGTATACATTAACCGCGAACAACACTATTTCATTGAAGGCAAACACGAGATCGGACTGATGTACAACAATTTCCCCACCGCAATCCTCGACCAGAAGGCCATCCTCTCCATCATACACGCTTCC
>CAYHCQ010000266.1:0-1638 GCA_964355115.1 uncultured Prolixibacteraceae bacterium
ACTGCTCGAAGGCGGCCATGCGGTAGAGCCCGGAATCCTGGCCGCAGTGGTCGGTCTTATACTTGTCGGCAACATCCTTGGGAAATGCATTGGGGTTGATGTAGATCCCCGCACCCGGGTCGGCGTTAGCCATCACCTTCAGCATTTTTGCCGACTTCTGGGCGATGGTGTTTTTCAGCCCTGCTCCTTCACCGTAAAGAAAATAGAAGTAGGGGTTAATGAAGCCTGTTGGCGTGAGCAGGCTGATATTCTGCACCGCGGCCGGGATCTTGCCGGTCTTGATGTTCTCCTCTGCCGTAACCACCAGCAGGAAGCTGTAATCGCCCACCCTGGGATTTCTTTTCCACCGGTCGTTGGTATTGCCCGAAAAATATCGCTTCTCCTCACGTGGATTCCCCACGATGCGGAACTTGCCGTTTATCTTGTGAAAGTCGTTATCGGCGGGGATGATCTCCGTTTCGGTGAAGGTCACATTCACATCCTCCCAACTTCCGTAGAAATTCTCCCAGCAGTCGGGATGCTGTTTGGTGGTGTCGATCTGCGCCCTTTCGGGAAATTTGTAGGATTCGTTCTGGTAGTAGATCTTATAGAGGAATTTCTGCGGTGCTGTCCCCGTATTCTTCACGCTGAACTCAAAGTCGAAAAATCCATCCGCCGTCTGGCGCGTGGTGGGTATTACGAATCCCTGCTGCATCGCCTCAGTATAGTCGAGACTCAGCGTCTGGCCTGACTTCCAGTTCACCATCGGGTCGAAATCGCGGAGAATGAACTGCTCGCTCACCTTTTCGGCCGAACGGCCCGATTGCCCGCAACCGGCGAACACAACCGGAAGGAATAGCATCAACAGGAACCATGAAAAGAGCGGAGAAGGTTGCTTTAGTTTGGCTTGAAATTGCGTCATGAATTGTTCTTATTTTGAAGCGGTTTTCGGAAAAGCATAGATGTCGTTGAAATCGGGCAGGATCGGGCCATAATTGCGCTCTATGGCAATCTTTCCGGAGACAAAAAATCCTGAGAATCCAGTGAAATTACCCGGAATAATACCCAGCGATTCGTAATACTTGGGATTATGACTGGCCTCAAATCCCCGGAAATCGATATTCTGCAGTACCTGGTATGTGGAGTCGTTGAACCGGATCTCCTTCAGGTCGAAGCGCCAGGAGCGGGAATACCGGATGACAGATGGCGGATGGCCGGATGACGGATTTGCGGATGGCGGATTTGCGGATGGCGGATAAACGGATGGGAAAAAGATGTCGGTGGGTTTCAGGGTGTCGAGACCTATGGTACGTCCGGTATAAAGTTCAGTGGCTGCGGATCCATTTTTCAAGGCAGCAGCATTACCGGCTGAAGCAGATCGGTTCACCGCGTAGACCGGCTCCCATCTCAGCTTTGTTCCATTAAAGCGGAGCAGGGTCCAGGTTGATTTGCCTGCCTTGTCTCTCGAAACGGCCAGCAGCTGATCGGCATTGCCCGGCCGGAATTTTCCGGCTGACAAGCCTGTTTCATAAGTTCCTTTTACCCACTCCTTCACCGGCTGATCATCCTCAGCCACGATCTTCCAATCACCACCTGCTGTTGCTGCCTGGAATTTGAATAGTCGCCAGCTCCCGTTGTCGCGAACAGCCAGCAGTTCGT